>CACYBP010000408.1 GCA_902772625.1 Oscillospiraceae bacterium | reverse complement strand
GCGGTCATCTACGTTCTGGCTCTGATCGCCCTGGGTGAAAAAATGGAGGAGGGAAAACTGTGATCAGGATCGGTTTTGTCGGCGTCGGCAACATCAGCGGCATCTATCTTCACAACATCACGCATCTTTTCCGCGAGATCGAGATCGCGGGCGTGTGCGATCTGATTCCCGAACGGGCGGAAAAGGCCGCGAGGGAATACGGGGTCAGGATCTATAAGGACATGTACGAGATCTTCGAGGATCCCACGGTGGATGTGGTCCTGAACATCACCCGCCCCTACGAGCATTACGCCGTGACCCACGCCGCGCTCGAGGCGGGCAAGCACGTCTATTCCGAAAAGCCGCTTTCACCCGACCTGGGAGAGGCGAAGGAGCTTGTAAAGCTTGCCAAAAGCAAGGGCCTCTATCTCGGCGGCGCGCCGGACACCTTCATGGGAGCCGGGATCCAGACCTGCCGCGCCTTGATCGACCGGGGCTTCATCGGGGAACCCACCGCCTTCGAGGCCCATATGCTCAGCCGCGGGCCGGAGGGCTGGCATCCCGATCCGGAATTCTTCTATCAGTACGGCGGCGGTCCGATGTTCGATATGGGGCCCTATTACATGACGGCGCTGGTAAACCTTCTGGGAAGAGTAAAGGAGATCACGGGCTTTGTCAAAAAGACCTTCGACACCCGCCTGATCCTGAACAAGGAGAAATACGGCACGCCCATGCAGGTTTCGGTCCCGACCCACGAATCGGGGGCGATGCGCTTTGAGAGCGGCGTCGTCGGTACCTTCAGCGCGTCTTTCGACGTGTACGCCGACCGCTCGGACGAGATCGTGATCTACGGCACCGAGGGGACCCTCCGGGTGCCCGATCCCAACACCTTCGGCGGGGAGGTGCGCCTGATGCGCGCACGCACCGGCGTTTACGAGACCATCCCTCTGCTCTTCCCGTATCAGGAAAACAGCCGCGCTCTGGGTCTTGCGGATATGGCCAAGGCCATCGAGACCGGCAGGGACTGGAGAGCGAACTGCGACCAGCAGCTTCACGTGGTGGAGATCATGTCCTCCTTCCGGCGTTCTTCGGAGCTGGGGCAGGCGGTGACGCTGGAAACGCCCTTTGAAAGAAAAGCGCCCATGATCTACACCGACCTTCCGGGGATCCTGGACTGAAAGAAAGAACCGCCCGCGGCGCATGACCGCGGGCGGTTTTCAAAAGCGAAGGGACTCAGATCCGGAAATCGAATCCGGCTTCTTCAAGATCCTTTTTCAGCGCGTCGCGCTCCTCGGGGCCGAAGGGACGTGCGGGGGAAGCGGCATAGCCGGAATCGAAGCCCATCAGAAGCAGGGCCTCCTTCACGGTCTTCACCACGTTGCCCTTTCCGTGCCGGATCAGAACGCGGATCACGCGGTTGATACCGTACTGGATCTCGCGGGCCTTCAGGAGATCCCCCGCCCGGAAGGCGTCGTAAAGGGCCGAAAAACGGTCGGGCATCAGATTGTAGGTGGAGCCGATGCCGCCGTCGGCGCCCATGGAAAGCCCGGCGAGAAGCATCTCGTCCGGCCCGTTGATGACGTTGACGTTGCCGTGATCGAGCATCTTGACCAGGGACATTTCGTAATAGTTATACCGGGTGAACTTGCACCCGATGACCCCTTCGATCCCGAGAAGCCTCTCCATCAGGTCGACCACGTCGCCGGTGATCATCGGCGTGGCGTAGACCAGGACAGGCTTTTCGCTGGCCTCGGCGATGCGCTTGTAATAGTCGACGATCTCGTCCGCGGTGTTCTGAAAGTAGAAGTTGGGGACCAGAGAGGAAACGGCGTCCACGCCGCTTTCCCGGGCGTTTTTCGCGAGAGCCAGGGCGTCGGTGAAATCGGGCGCGCCCACATGGTCGATCACCACGCCGCGTCCCGCCGCGGCGTCCACGGCGGCCTCGGTCATGGACATGCGAAGCGCGCGGGAAAGCACCGGGCCTTCGCCGGTGCTGCCGTTGATATAAAAGCCCCTGACGCCCCGGGAAAGCTCGAAATCCATGAGGGCCTTCACGGCGCCGGTTTTCAGATTGCGCTCCCCGTCGAAGGGAGTGATGAGAGCGGGCATGACGCCCCGGAAAAGAATACGCTCCATCGAAAATCTCCTTTCACGCGCCGGAGACCGGCCGTCCCGGCGCTTTACGAAGTTATTTTACAGGAAAAGAAAGCGAAAGGCAAGACGGCATATGGATCTTTCTTTGAAAAAAGCGGTTCTATTCGACCTGGACGGCACCCTGACCGATCCCGGCGAGGGGATCGTCAACTCGTTTCTTTACGCGCTCTCGGCCTGCGGGATCCCGATCCTGGAGGAAAGAAGCCTCTATCGCGAGGTGGTGGGCCCTCCGCTGGTGGATTCCTTTGTGAAATTCGCGGGCTTTGACCGGGAAAAGGCGCGGGAGGCGGTGGAAATATACCGGGAATACTTCCGGGACCGCGGGATCTTTGAAAACGCGGTCTATCCGGGGATCCCGGAGCTTCTCCGGAAAAACCGGGAGAAGGGGAGACGGAATCTCGTCGCCACCTCAAAGCCGGAGGAGTTTTCCCGGAGGATCCTTTCTCACTTCGCTCTCGCGCCGCTGATCGACGGGGTCGCGGGGGCCACCATGGACGAAAAGCGAACCGGGAAAAAGGACGTCATCGCCCACGCTCTCCGGGTCTTCTCACTCCGGCCGGAGGAGGCGGTCATGGTGGGGGACAGAAAATTCGACGCCGAAGGCGCGGAGGCCTGCGGCGTGGATTTTATCGGCGTGACCTACGGCTACGGCACGCGGGAGGAATTGACTCTGGCCGGCGCGGAAGAGCTTGCGGAAAGCGTCGGGGAGCTTATGACCTTACTCCAGCTCTGAAAGCATCCTCTGCGCGCCGGAAAGATCCAGCACGTCGTGGGCGAAATGCTTCCGGAGAAGCTCGATCGGCACGTATTCGTCGAATTTGTCGAATACCGGGATCTCCTTGG
>CACYBP010000407.1 GCA_902772625.1 Oscillospiraceae bacterium | reverse complement strand
GTAGAGATAGCCGACGTTGCTGGAAAGCAGGGGCTTTTCCTTTAGGGACGCACGGCGGGAGAGCGCCGCGGTGGCGGCGGCGGAAACCTCCTGATCCGGATCCTCCGCCAGAGTGATCAGATACGGCGTCGCGCCGTCGGAAAGGCGATCCAGCGCCTCTACGTCGATGGAAGAGAGCTTGCCGCTTTTCCAGGCGTCGATGTTATAGGCGGAGATCCAGGCGTCGGGAGAAGAATAGCTGAACACCGCGAACATCAGAACGCCGGTGACGATGGTGACGCCGATCACGTTGAAGCGAGGCGCAAACTGACGAATCAGGATGAAAAGGAACACGATCCCGATGAAAAGCATGAACCAGGTGGTGCTGACGCGCAGATAGGTCATGCCGAAGAAGCTGATATAGAGGGCCATCTTGCTCATGGCAGAGGCGACCAGACCGATGGTGAGAAGCGAGAACAGCGCCGAGAACAGCGCCCAGGAAAGGGGCTGCTTTCCGTTTTCGTCGTTGCGGATGAAGAGGCTTCCCGCGACGATGAAGCAGAGATTGATCAGAGCGACGATCAGAAGCTCAAAGAAACCGCTGCGGGCGTATTCGGCCGCCGTGAAGCCCTCGGGGAGATTCTGGCGGAAGGCCGAGAAGTAATAGCCGATGTGGAGGCCGAGATACACGATGTACAGAAGGATCACCGGGACCATGGCGGAGCACGCGATCACGGGATTCAGGAACCGGACCGATTCGGCGGCCTTGTGCTTGGCGGCTTCGTCGATGGAATCGGCAAGCTTGCCCTTCCGGTTGGCGTAAAGCGCGGCGAAGAGATACATGGAAACCGGGATCGACGCGATGAAGGTGATCAGATCCACCACGAAGTATTCCTTCAGGAATTCTCCGATATGGCGGGTCATGTCCTTGAAGAGCATATCGCCCGAGAGAAGCAGAAAGATCACCAGGGTCGGGATGATCGCGATGACAAGCCCGATCAGGACCGAACCGAAGGCGCCGGCGTTTTTCTTGGCTCTCTTGCGGAAGAGCGCGCCGAACAGGGTCACGAAATTCCCGAAGGGCATGATCAGGAAGGCCGTCAGAGAATCGGCAAAGGCGGAGGAATCCATCCGGTTTGCCTCCCGGTTTCCGAAGAGCACGTAGATCCAGTAAAGGATCAGGATGATTTCCAGCACCAGAGACGTGATCTTCATTCCCACGCCGGTGGTGAAGCCGAAGGTCCCGCCCAGGATCAGGATCAGGACCGCAAGCAGAATGGCCTCTCCCCAATGGATCTTTCTGCCCGCCGTGTCCTTGCGCGACGCGAAGCGGTAGAGGAAGACGGCGGCCACGAAGACGAACGTGAAGATCGTCATGCCGAAGCCCATGTTGCCCGGGCCGCCCGAGGTGACGCCCTTGAGAAAGAGAAAGCCGAAGAGAACAGAAAGAAAGCCGTAAAGAAGATCCAGCCCGTCGTACGGGGAGATCTTAACGGGACTCTTTTCGGTTACGTCCTGCATAAATTAAACCTCCGTCCTTTGGCATATCGCCTGTGACGGAGGTATCATATCATATGCGTGATCGAATGTCAAGTACAATTTATCGAATTACGATAAATATTTTCGATTATCAGAGAGCGATCTTCCGGGCCTCCAGGTAAAACCGCTTGTCCTCCGCTCTTCCCAGCGAAAAGGTCTTTCTCGGAAGGACGCCTCGCTTTTCCACCGCGGGGAAAAGCATCCCGCGGTCAAGCCCGGGAAGCAGGATCCCGGTCCCCCGTCCCGCCGCAACGAGAGAAAGCAGAGTATCCTCGTCGTGGATGTAATCGGCTTCGATCGTTTCCGCGTCCAGAAAATCCTGCAAGACCGCCACGGGAAGAAGACCTTCCCCGGCGCGGAGGAGAAGCTCCTCCTCCCCTTCTCCGGAATAGAGACGGAACGAATACGAGGCGCTTCCGGAAAGTCTTTCGGCTCTCTTTCTCAGATCGGCGGGCGAAGTGAAAACCAGCCGGTGGATCGGCAGGAAGGGCATGGCCTCGTCCTGGCAGGCCACCAGCTCCACCAGCGCGAAGCGGGACAGATCGAGCTCCCCCTGCGTTGTCGCGGGGTCGGCTTTCTTTCTCTCATAGAGCGCCTTTGCCGCCGCGAGCGAATGATTCCCGTCTCCCACCGCGAGGAAGGAGCCGGTCAGAAGCGATTCCAGAGTATCCCGGATAGCGCCGCCCTCACTTGAGGGGATCGCTCTGCCGCGGATCCTGTGCCCGCACACGGGAAGCGTGAAATCATAGACAGGCTCTCCCTTCAGGCGCG
>CACYBP010000406.1 GCA_902772625.1 Oscillospiraceae bacterium | reverse complement strand
GTATATTACACCAAAGCGGACGCCGAAAAGCATGCCCTGTCCCACGTGCTCACCAGCATGTTCATCCGTTTCGATTTCAGAAACAGCTATAAAAATCGCACGGGCGGCACCGGAGGCAGGACGACCTTCCGCGTGGACGGGATCACTCTGACGGAGTTTCTGGAGGACGTGGGAAAACCCGACGCGGTGTGCGTCACCTATTACGGGCAGAGCTACGACGAGACCGAAATGGTCTATACCATCGAGGGGGAGGAGCTTCAGCAGGGGGACCGGATCCTGATCGCGTGGATCAAAAACAAGGCAGAGATCCTGCCGAATTACACCAAGACCTACGTGGGCGTGTTCGGAGACAGCGAGCTTCTGGATTTCCGGTCCTGCTGCTCGGTCTCGCGGATCGTGATCGAATGAGGAAAACACCGTCGTCAACGCTTTCACCAGGAAAAGGAAGGAGTCGGATCACATGAAAAGGCAAATTCTTTCCCGCTTTACGGGATTCCTTCTCGCGCTTCTCATGCTTTTCTCTCTCGCGGCGTGCAGCGCATCGGGGGAGAGCGGAAGCAAGATCGATAAAACAAATAACCAGCCCATCGTGGTGGAGATCCCCGTCGATCCGGAGAATCAGGCCTCCCGGGAAGCAAACGGCTGGATCGGCTTCGCCGAGTCCGTAAAGATCGCGGCGCAGAAATACGAGGAGCTGGGAAAAGGCAAGGTGGAGGTCCGCCTTGTCAAGAACAACGCAGAGGCCAAGGCGGCGGGAACGCCCGACGTGATCCTGTTCGATCATATCTGGACCGAGATCCGCCCGGATCTTTATCACGATATCGCAAACGGGGAATACGCTGATCTCGCGGGCTTCATGGCAGCGGATGAGGAATACGACGAAACGGCCTTCGTGAAAAACGTGATGGCGGCGGGAAGCCTCGGTGGGAAACAGTACGTTTTTCCCCTGGCTTACGTATTGCCCACGGTGTTCGGGGATGAGAAAACCAGCGCCGCCCATGGCACTCCGGGGAAAGCGGATCTCGCCGATTACGAAAGCTTCTGGTCCAAGGCGGAGGGAAGCAAACTCGACCTCTTCTGCGGCAAATGGGGCTACACCGACCTTCCCCACGACGTAAGCTTCGTGTACGGGGCGGGGGATTTCCCCAATCCGGAGCGGATGGCGGACGGAAAGAACGCCGAAAGCTTCCGGAGGGCGCTGGAGGTCTACCGGAAACAGGCGAAGAATCCGGATTACTATCAATGGGTATCGCTGGATCAGCCGGTCACCATGGGAGACGTGCTGGCGGAAAAGGCTGCGCTCTATTACGAAAACCTGGGCGGCGGTTACAGCTACCCCCTGGCGATCATGGAAAACCTGATGACCGACAGGAAAAACGCGGCCTTCTTTTACGTGGGGAGCGAGCCCAACAAGGATATGTTCTACGGCGCCGTGCCCTATCTTCCCGGCCAGACAGAGGAGATCCGCACCGCCTACGTCAGCGCGGGGTTCATGATCCCGGCGGCGTCCGAAAAGCAGGAATCGGCCTGGAACTTTATCGTCTGGTACGTGGGGCAGAAGGAACTCTTTGCAAAGAACCTCGACGCTTACTATTATTCCTTCCCGATCAGACTTGACGCGGTGGGAGAAACCCTGAGCATGGGACTGAAAGAAATCTCGAATCTCTATCCGGTGGATCAGCAGGAACTGGTCAGCGCGGAAAAGCTGTACGCCGAGGTGACCGACGTAGGGTACGCCTACCTCTCGGATCAGGCGGCGGGCAGGGCTCTGACCGAGGTCATGACCCAGGGCGGCGGCGAATCGGCCGACCAGCTCTATGAAAACCTGCTTGCGGTGTATGAAAACGCCGCCGCGCTCTTTGACTGACCGGCGGTCAAAGCGCCGGGAAAGCATTTTCCGCCGGCGTCGCCGGTCCCACCGATCGGGTACTCCGCAAGGCGGAAGCCCTTACGCAAAGAAACCTTTCGGGAACGCGCCCCTTCCCGGTCTCCCGCGGAGCGAAAAAAAGAAGATAAAAAAACCTGCCGCAGACGCGGCAGGTTTTCTTTGCATGCAGGTGAATGAAAGCGGGCTTTACGCCGCCGGGGTGACCGAGGTGATGTGCGGGTTCGCGCCTTCGTACCAGTAGAGGAAGCCTTCCATGTCGATCACGTCGCCGACCTTCAGGCCTTCCACAGCCTTATAGACGTCGGAATCCTGACCGGTGAGGTAGAACTCCACGCAGAAGCTGTAGGTATTGCCGTCCTTGGAGACCTTGAAATACAGGTCGTCGGTCTTGTCGGCGTCGTTCTTGTAGGCAAAGGCAGCGCCGGACTCGTCGTAGGCTTCCACGGTCATGCCCTTGAAGGACACGAACTGGTTCTGAGCCTTGATCAGATCGTCGGTGCCGAGAAGATCGGTGACGTCTCTGGCTTCGGCGATATAGGTGTCGTCCGGAAGAATCTCATAGGTGGCGTCGGTGATTTCGATCTCGCCGGACCACTCGGACTTGTAACCCGAAACGCGGATCTTGGTGCCGGGGACGAGGGCGTTGTACTCTTCTTCGGTGCAGGGCATCTCGTAGAGGAAGTAAGCGCCGTCCTTGTCCTGGGTGTAGAAGGTGGCCTTGTTGTCCCACCAGGACTGCTTGGCCTGGATGTAGGTCTCGACGGTCACGGGAGACTGGAGCTCGGCCGCGTCATACTCGGCGTAGGTCATGACGGCCGGCGTTTCGTCTTCGGCGGGAGTGGTCTCGCTCTCGGAGGCGGGAGTGGTCTCACTCTCGGAGGCGGGAGTGGTCTCACTCTCGGAGGCCGGGGTGGTCTCACTCTCGGAGGCCGGGGTGGTCTCGCTCTCGGAGGCCGGGGCGGTCTCGCTCTCGGAGGCCGGGGCGGTATCGGTGGTCCCGCTGTTCGCGCAGGCGCCCAGGGCCAGCACCATCGCGACGACGAGAAGCATGGCAAAAAGTTTCTTCATGGGGTTTCTCATTCTCCTTTGAAAGGGTATTTTCGCTTTTTGCGAACGACTCTATTATAGCGCGCGGAGAAAAGAAATCAATGGGAAATCTGCTTAATTTTATCTCTTATTTCGCTTCTTTTTTATGACTCCGGCAAGCCACAGACCGCAAAGAAGCGCCCATACGGCCCCGAGGACCGCAAGGAGCCAAACCGCCCCCGCGGGCATCGGCCCGAGCTCGGCGCGGCTTTCGCGCCCGCCGACGCCGATCTGATCGAGCCGGTAAAGGGCGGTGACGTCCGAAAAGAGCTTGTCGAGATAGCCGTCGTCCACGGTCTCCTTCCGGCGGACCGATTTCACGGTGCTTTCGATCAGCTGCCCCGCCGCGTCCCGGAGGGAGGCGGAGCCGTTGAACACCGGCGTGACGAAGGTGTCCTCCAGATGGGAGAGCAGAAGCTTCGAGGCCTTGAGCTTGACCTCGTAATACTCCGGGTCGTCGCTTCCCTCATGAACCAGATAGTCCTTGTAAACCGGGTCGTCGTGGGCTTTTTCGGTGACCGGGACGTATCCCTCGGTCCGGGCGTAGGGGATCTGCACGCCGTTCGAGAGGAGAAAGCTCGCGAAGAGCCAGGCGGCCAGCACCTCGTCGGGGTCGGTCTTGTTGAAAAGACACAGGGACGGCCCCTGGGAGATCATCACGGGGTTTCCGGGATCGGTCTGCGGCACGGGGTAGACCGCGGTCTCAAATTCCCGGAGCCGGTCCTCGCTGATGTCCAGAAGCGGCGCGTGGCTTCCCATCCAGGTGGCCCCGGCGGTGGAGTCCACCGCGAAAAGACACTGCCCGGCGTTGAGGAAGTTGGCGGGATAGCTGGAGATCTTGAAGGTGGAAAAGGCTCCCGACGCGCCGTGCCCGGCGATCTCCCGGAGAAGCGAGCGGGTGTCGTCGTTGAAGAGCAGGATCTCGCCGGTCTCGGTGGAATAGCCGGCGTTACACTGCTTCAGAAGCTGGATCATCATGTTGTCGGTGGATTTGTAGATGAAGGGGATCATCACCTTCTGCCCGTTCACGGCGAAATTGCCGTCGGCGTCCTTCTTCATGGCCGCCTCGGAGACCTCCCACACAAAATCCCAGGTCAGGTAATCCTCGGGCAGAGTGTAGCCGAGGGCCTCCACGTAGGTCTTGTTCACGTAAAGAGCCTCGGTGGAGCGCATGAAGGGCAGGGCGTACACCGTCCCGCCGATCCTGCACTCCGAGAGGAAGGCGGGCACGATCTCGTCCCGGCGGGGGGAATCGAATTTCACTTCGCTTCCGCCGAGGCCGTAGCGCGGATCGTCCATCAGCTCCTCCAGAGGCACCACCGCGTCGCTTCCGGTGAGGTAGGTCGCGATGTGGTCGGGGTAGGTGATGGCGACGTGGGGGGTGGTGCCGGTCTGCATGTTGGTGATGACGTCGTTGTAGATCTTGCCGTAATCGGTATAAAGGCGCATGTTCACCGTGACGTTCGGGTAAAGCGCCTCGAAATCGGCGATGGCCTTCTGATAGATGGCGGTCTGGGTCCGGTTGGTGTCGTTTTTCGCCCAGAAGACCACTTCGACGGGCTTGGTCTCATCAAACGAGGCCGGGACCCGGAACGCCGCGTTTTTCCGCGCGCCGTGGCAGGAGGAGAAGAGCGAAAGGATCACCGCGAGCGAAAGAAAGAGCGAAAAGAGCCTTATATGCTTTTTCATCCCTTGGTGCCTCCTCTCGAAACGCCCTCCATGATCTTCTTCCGGAACACCAGGAACAGGATGATCAGGGGCACCGAGATCACCACCACCGCCGCCATCATGGCGGGGACGTTTTCCCGGCCGAAGCCGTTTTCCCGGATCTCCTGGATGCCGTTGGAGACCAGGAAATAGGCCTTGTCGTCGGTGATCAGCCGGGGCCATACGTAGGAATTCCAGCATTCGATGATCTTCAGGATGGTCACCGTGACGATGGTGGGGCGGCAGACCGGGATCATGACCTTGAAGAGGTATTTCAGATCGGAGGTGCCGTCCACCTTGGCGGCCTTGTAAAGCTCGTCGGGGACCTGCTCAAAATTCTCCTTGAGCAGATAGATATAGAAGACCGAGGTCACCGAGGGAAGGATCAGGCCCCAGAAGGTGTTGCGCATGCCCCAGTAGGTGATGGTCTGGAAATTGGTGATGATCACCAGCTCGGTCGGGATCATCATCAGCGAGAGGAAGAAGGAGAAGAGCAGATCCTTTCCCGGGAAGGAAAGGCGCGCGAAGGCGTAGGCCGCGAACACGGTCACCAGAAGCATCAGGGCCGTGGTTGCCAGGGTGAAGATCAGGGTGTTGAGAAAATATCCGGCCAGAGGCACCGCGGTGAAGGCCTCCCGGTAGTTTTCCAGCGTGGGGGAAAGGGTAAAAAAGGTGGGAATGTATTCGCCGTTGTAGGCGCTGTAGCTTTTCACGGACGATAGGATCATCCAATAGAAGGGAAAGAGGACGAAAAGCGCCCACACCGTCAGGAAAAAGTAGATCACCGCGGAGAAGATCACCCGGCCGGCCTTTCCCTTCCGGTCCTTTATGACTCTGTTTTCGGATTCCATAAAGCGCCTCCCTTCAATCGTAGAACACGTGCTTCCGGCTGACCGTCAGGTTGATGGTGGTGACGGTGAGCACGATGACGAAAAGGATCAGGGCGGCCGCCGCCGCGTAGGAGGGATAGCCGCCGCTGTCGCCGTAGAGCATGTCGTAGACGTAGCCCACGATGGTGTTCATCTCGGCGGCGTTGAGGTTCACTCCGAACAGGGCCACCGCGTCGCTGTAGGCCTTGAAGGCGCCGATGAAGCCGGTGATGATCAAATAAAAGAGCATCGGGGAGATCATGGGAAGGGTGATCCTTGTGAAGACCCGGAAGCGCGGGGTGGCGTCGATGCGCGCGGCCTTGTAATAATCGTCCTTGACCGAGGCGAGGGCGCTGGTGAGGATCAGGATCTTGAAGGGCATCACCACCCACACCGTGTAGAAGCAAAGGACGAACATCTTCGCCCAGTAAGGTCCGTCGATGAAATCCACCGGCCCCATGCCGAAGAGGCGGAGAAGAAGGTTCATCAGTCCGTCGGAATAGGGGGTCTTCTTGAAAAGGATCATGAACACCAGCCCCACCGCCAGGGTGTTGGTGACGTAGGGAAGGAAATAGACGGTCTGGAAAAACTTCCGGAGCGCCTTGATGGAGGAAAGACCCAGGGAGATCAGAAGGGCCAGCCCCGTGGAAAGCGGCACCGTGATCAGCACCAGAAGCACCGTGTTCCGGAGAGCCTTGAGAAAAAAGGGATCGTGCAGGACGTAGGAGTAGTTGTAAAACCCCACGCCGAAGTAGGTGCCGGAGGTGGAGTTGTACCCCTCCTCGAAGGAATAGATCAGGACGTCGACCAGGGGGTAGATCAAAAAGACGCCGAGAAACAGAAGCGCGGGCAGAAGATAGAGCCACGCCTTGAGGGAATTTTTCACCGGTCCTCCTCCTTCTGCCCCGGGGGCACGAGCCGGTCGGCGGCCTCATCGTTTTGGAAGAGGAGCACCTTTCCGGGCTTCAGGGAGAAGCGGACGGTCCTGCTTTCGGGATCGGGACGCGATTCCGAGGAGATGATGGCGCGCACGGCGCCGGAAAGCGAGGCGGCGTGCTCCGCCACCACGCTGGTGTCGCGGCCCATAACCTCCACCCGGGAAAGCGAGAGGGTGAATTTCCCTTCGGGATCGGGAAGAAAGCCCTCCGGACGGATCCCCGCGGTGACCGTTCCCCCGGGAAGGCCCGGCGCGGGAAGCACCGCCTCCTCCCCGATGAAAAGGGTCTCCTTTTCGATCCGGGCGGAAAAGACGTTGATGGGCGGCGTGCCGAGAAATTTCGCCACGAAGAGATTTTTCGGAGCGTCGTACACGTCTTGGGGACGGCCGATCTGCTGGATGACGCCCTCCTTCATCACCACGATCTCGTCGGAGATGCTCATGGCCTCCTCCTGATCGTGGGTGACGAAGACCGTGGTGACGCCGGTCTCGCGCTGGATGCGGCGGATCTCCTCCCGGGTCTGGAGCCGGAGCCGCGCGTCCAGGTTGGAAAGCGGCTCGTCCAGAAGCAGGATCCGGGGCCTTTTGACCAGAGCGCGGGCGATGGCCACGCGCTGCTGCTGGCCGCCCGAAAGCTCGGAGGGGCGGCGGTCCATCAGGGCGTCGATCTGCACGAGCTTCGCCGCCTCGTCCGCCTTCTGAAGCATCTCGGCCCTGGTGAGCTTTTCCGCCCCTTTCAGATTTTCCAGGGGGAAGAGGATGTTCTGCCGCACGGTGAGGTGGGGATAAAGGGCGTAATTCTGAAAGACCAGACCCACGCCCCGCTTTTCGGGGGGAAGGCCGGTCACGTCGTCTTCGTCGAAGAGGATGCGCCCCGCGGTGGGCGTTTCCAGCCCTGAGATCAGGTTCAGGGTCGTGCTCTTGCCGCAGCCCGAGGGCCCGAGAAGCCCCACCAGCTTTCCGGAGGGGATCTCAAAAGTCAGGTCGTTCACCGCGATCACCTCGGTCTTGATCCGGCGGTTGAGGTTCGGATATCGTTTCGTCAGGTTTTCAAGGGTCACTTTCATGGCATCACGCTTCTTCTCCAGAATTCGGCTCTGCCGGAGGCCGCCTTTCCTATTTTAATCCATCCCCGCGGGAAAATCAACCGGGAGCGGCGCGGGACGGCGCTTTTTTCGGCGATTTTTCGCGCCGCCCGCGCTTGACGGAGGGCTTCCCGCGTGCTATCATGAGGGCGAAGAAAACACCGGGGAGGATGAGACCATGACCAGAAGCTATCTGACCTACGAGGAATTCGGCGCCGCGGGCGACGGCTTTCAGGACGACCTGCCCGCGATCGTCCGCTGCCATGAGGAGGCCAACCGGTTAAGGCTTCCGGTGCGCGCGAAGGATGGGGCGGTCTACTATCTCGGGAAAAGGGCCCTCGCCGCCCGCATCATGACCGACGTGGACTTCGGCACCGCCCGCTTTATCATCGACGACCGGGAGCCCGAGGATCTTACGAAATACGTTTTTGAGATCGTCCCGGAAAAGGAGCCCTTCTTCCCGGAGATCGCCTCGCTTTTCCGCGGAGACACCTGCCTGGACTTTCCCCACGAGGGGGAAACGTGGCTCCGGGTCTGGTCGGACGAGAAAAAGATCTTCGTCCGCAAGGGCCTGAATCAGAACGCGGGGGTGGATCCCTCCGACGTGCTTCTGGTGGACGGGGACGGCCGGATCAAAACCAAAATCGACTGGGACCATCCTCACGTGACGAAGGCCGTGGCCAAAAGCGCCGGGGACCGGCCCATCACGGTGCGCGGCGGCGTCTTTGAGACCGTCGCCAACCGGCACGAATCGGTCTACCGGTATCACGCGAGGGGATTTCTCATCACCCGGTCGCACGTGACCCTGAGGGATATGACGCATCTGGTGAAGGGAGAGGGGGATCACGGCGCGCCTTACGCGGGGTTCCTTTCGATCCGGGAGACCGTGGACGTCACGGTGAAAAACGTGCTTCTCACCCCGCACTTCACCTATTGGACCGCAAGCCAGATCCCGGGCGAAAAGGTCCCCATGGGCTCCTATGAGATCAACGTCGATTCCTCCATCGGCACGAAGTTTTACGAGGTGCACCAGACCGTGGATATCATGGACAGCCGCTTCTGGGGGCTGATGGGCTCCAATTTCTCCAAGGAGATGCTTTTCGAGGACTGCGTCATGTCGCGCTTCGACGCGCATATGGGGGTCACCGACGCGGTGATCCGGCGCTCGATCCTCGGGCACATGTGCCTGAATCTGATCGGTCACGGCGATTTCCTGGTGGAGGACACCGACGCCTTCGGCCG
>CACYBP010000405.1 GCA_902772625.1 Oscillospiraceae bacterium | reverse complement strand
TGGCGGAGAGGATGGGATTCGAACCCATGTGTGCTTTCGCACAAACTGATTTCGAGTCAGCCCCGTTATGACCGCTTCGATACCTCTCCTTATGGAGCCGGGGGCGGAACCCGCCCGTCGACCTATCTATTATATATGAATGTCCCCGGGAAGTCAAGGAAAAATTTCCGGGAGCGGCGCGTTCGGTTTTATCCGCCCGGGGACGGCCCTGTCCCCGGGCGGATCAATGCGTCAAAACCGGCTTTTCCGGAGAAATCCCCGCCCTCCGAGCCTTATTCGCAGAGCTCTTTTCCCAGCGCGAAGGCTCTCTTGCGCTCTTCGGGGAAGACTTCCTCATGCCTTTTAAGCTTCCGGGCGGGATCGAACATGGTCCAGGGCCAGTCGGTGGCGCCGTAATCCCGGAGCTGGAGGGTGTCCCCGCTGACGAAGACCCGGGCCGGGCCGACGAAGCGGGAGAGGGTCCGCCCGCCCGGTGGGAAAAGGGGAGACGGAAAGCGGGGGCTTCTTTTTCAAGTATACCACCTCGCGCCGGAAAAGAAAAGCCCCGGTCCCGGGAAAAACTCTCCGGAAGGCGCGAAAGACGCGCTTTCCCGGCTCTCTGACTGAAAAAGCGCGAAAATGCCTCGCCTTTTTCGCGCCGCTCCCTTGCGAAACCGGGGGAAACTGTGCTATACTCAAGCAAGAAGAAAACCGCATCAGACGATTGGAAGGAGAATCGATCCTATGCTTTTTGAAAGAAAGATCTGGATGGCGCAGGGGGAGGAGAACCTCTTTCTTTTGCCCTCCATGGCGAACCGGCACGGCCTGATCGCCGGCGCCACCGGCACCGGCAAGACCATCACCATGAAGGTGATGGCCGAATCCTTCTCTGATCTCGGCGTTCCCGTGTTTTTCAGCGACGTCAAGGGAGACCTCACGGGCATGTGCGTCCCCGGGAACGACACCCCGGACATGCAGAACCGCATCGCGCGCTTCGGCATCGAAAATTTCCGCTATCAGGGATACCCCACCCGCTTCTGGGACATCTTCGGCGAGACCGGACACCCCGTGCGCGTCACGGTGTCCAGCATGGGACCGACCCTTTTGGGAAGGCTTCTGGGCCTGACCGACGTGCAGACCGGCGTCCTGAACATCGTCTTCAAGGTGGCCGATGAAAACGGCCTCCTGCTTCTGGATCTGAAGGATCTGCGGGCGATGCTCCAGTACGTGGGTGACAACCGCGCCGAATTCACCACCATCTACGGCAACGTCTCCGCCGCCAGCATCGGCGCCATCCAGCGCGCGCTGCTCACCTTTGAGGACGAGGGCGGCGAGAGCATCTTCGGCGAGCCCGCCCTGGACATCCGGGATTGGATGCGCACCGATTCGGACGGCCGCGGCTTCATCAACGTGCTTTCCTCCGCCCGGCTGATCCAGAGCCCCACGGTGTACGCCACCTTCCTGCTCTGGATGCTTTCGGAGCTGTTTGAAAAGCTCCCCGAGGTGGGCGATTTGGAAAAGCCGCGCATGATCTTCTTCTTCGACGAGGCGCATCTGCTCTTCGACGGAGCGCCGCGTGCCCTGGTCCAGAAGATCGTGCAGGTGGTAAAGCTGATCCGCTCCAAGGGGGTCGGGGTGTATTTCGTCACCCAGTCGCCCTCGGATATCCCCGACGAGGTCCTGGCCCAGCTTTCCAACCGCGTCCAGCACGGGCTTCGCGCCTACACCCCCGCCGAGCAGAAGGCGGTGCGTGCCGCCGCCCGGGCTTTCCGCACCAACCCGGCCTTTGATACCGAGGAAGCCCTCATGGCTCTCGGCACCGGTGAAGCGCTGGTGAGCTTCCTGGACGAAAAGGGCGTTCCCGGCGTCGTGGAATGCGCCCGCATCCTGCCGCCTCAGAGCCGGATGGGCGCCGCAGAGCGCGACACCGTGGAAAGAAACATCCTTTCAGACGAATTCGAATTGAAATACCGCGACGCCGTCGACCGGGAATCGGCCTACGAGATCATCATGCAGGCTAACCAGGAGCTGGAAAGACAGCGGGAAGAGGAGCTTCAGGAGCTGGCGCGGCAGAAGGAAGAGGAAGCCGCCGAAAAACAGCGCCAGAAAGAAGAAGCCCTGGCCGAAAAGCAGCGCCTGAAGGACGAGGCCGCCGCTGAAAGACAGAGGCAGA
>CACYBP010000404.1 GCA_902772625.1 Oscillospiraceae bacterium | reverse complement strand
TTCTTCGACTATATCAAAAAGCACGCTTCCCCCATCGATTTCTTCTCCTGGCACAGCTACGCCGACGTCTCGCGGGTGAAGGTGATGGACGAATGGCTTCACGGAGAGCTTGAAAAGCTTGGCTACGGCGGACTTGAGACCCATCTGAACGAATGGAACCCCTACCCGTCCGAGTACGGCACGGCGCACCACAGCGCCGAGGTGGCCGCCATGATGATCGCGCTGCAGCACGGCCACACCGACGCCGCCATGATCTACGACATGCGCACCAACACCGCGCCCTACTGCCCCCTTTTCGATATCAGGACCCATAAGCCGATCCACGCCTACTATTCTCTGGTCGCCTTCAACGCGCTTTATAAGCTCGGGCGGCAGGTGGCGTGCGCCTCCGACAACACGGAGCTTTACGCTCTCGCCGCCTCGAACGGGAAAAAGCACGCGCTCCTGCTTTCCAATCTCACCGGGCGCGAGGAACCGCTCTCTTTCGAGGGGGTCGATCTCAAAGACGCCCGGGTCTATTCCCTCGGTGAACCCGGCGTGCTGGCCTGGGCGCCCGGCGCGGAGCGGATCGAAAAGAACGAGGTCCTTCTGATCGAATGGGATTAAGGCGTCTTCCGTCCGGAAAAAGCCGAAAAACAAAAAAGCCCCGCGCGGGGACCGGTGCGGCCGGCTCCCGCGCGGGATTTATTTTACCGTTTCAGATAGGCCGAGGAGACGGGGAAGGCGAAATAGGTATCGGGGTACGGCTCGTTTTCCAGAGAAAAGTGCCACCATTCGCAGTCGATGGGCTTGAAGCCGTTCCGGGTCATCACCCGCCGTAAAAGCATCCGGTTTTCATACTGCTCTTCGGTGATCTCCCGGCAGTCCGGGTGGGAAACCGGGCTGAAAAGATCGAAGGGGCTTCCCATATCCGTCTCCTTCCCGGTCCTCATGTCCAGAAGGGTCAGATCCACCGCGCTCCCCCGGCTGTGGCTGGAGCGCTTGGCGATATACCCCTCGGCGAAGAGAGCCTGCTTTTCCAGCGTCGGGTAGAAATAGGGCTTCATACGGACGTCCTGATCCTCGATGCCCCAGAGGATAAAGTGCTTCACGGCCGAAGCCGGGCGGTAGGCGTCGAACACCTTCAGGCGGTACCCCTGCACGACAAGCTCGTTTGCGGCCGATTTCAGGGCCCGGGCCGCCTCGATGCTCAGGATGGCGCAGGGCTCTTCGTACCCGTCGATCCTCTCGCCGATAAAGTTGTATGTGGAATAATACCGGATCTCCTGTACGATCTGCGGCACGTAGTCCGCCAGAAGCACGAATCCTCCGGGATCCATCGTCGGATCGTTTCGGTATTCAGTCCTCATGATTTCCTCCCTGCCGCCGCGAAAGCGGCGTTTTTTCTCTGCTCTTTTTCCTCGCGGAAAAGCCTTCCCCCGCGCGTCGCTTCTTCGCGTGCCCGCTCAGAGCTTAAAGGCGAAAAGGTCTGATTTGAACATCTCGAACCGGACGGCCAGCGTCTTCCCCCGGAAGGCGGAAAGATCGCTTTTTCCCCTCCAGGAGACGGTCTGCCAGATCTTCCCTCTCGAAAGCGGATCGGCGTCCTCCGGCGAATAGCCCGGGACCCAGGTCTCGCGCGCGGGGTCGTAAAGCCCTGCCCGGATATATCCTTCCACCGGGATCGAGGCGTTGACCTCCAGCCTCTCCCCGGAGCAGGGGACGGCCCGGGTGAAGAATTCCCCCTTGGCGTAGGCGTTGATCGAAAGGAACCCGTCCTCCCGGAAGGTCGCAAGGTGATATTCTCCCCGGGCGAGGTCGGGGAATTCCTCCCGGGAATCGTTGTGGCCGCGCCGGGTGCCGTTGACCATCACCGCCCATTTCCCGTTTCCGAGATCGACCGTGCCGTTCATGACGGCGACGATCTTGTCGTTCCAGGCGCCCTCTTCTCCCCGGGGGATCCAGGGTTCCCGGCCGAAGGGCCGCGACCAGATCTTCCCGTCGGAGGAGGAGAAAAGATGCACGTCGAAGGTGTCCTCGATCCGCTCGAACATATCCACCAGCATCAGGGCGCCCCCTTCGGCCCCGGGCCAGAAGCGGAAACCCGAGGTGTAGTAATCCCAGTCGGGCGGGTCGAGGGGATCGCTGTTCAACAAGACGGCCGGGGGCGGGAAATGCCGGAAATCGCGGCTTCTGGTCATGGAGATGGTGCGGCGGCCGGCGGGATAGCCGTAGGGCTGGCGCGTGACAAGGACGTATTCCCCGCTCACCGGGTCAAGGACGAGGGCGTTCTGCGTATCCGAGGGGTTATCCAGGAGCGGCTCGGGAAGGTCGGTGAAGCGGATCCCGTCGGGCGAGACCGCGCCCATGATCCGGCACCAGTGCCGGTCGGGATCGTCGTGCCGGTAGCGCACCCGGACGAGCTTGTACCGCTCCTCCGCCGGGGCGGCGGGATCCCGGAGGACGCAGGCGCCGTGGGCGCGCATGA
>CACYBP010000403.1 GCA_902772625.1 Oscillospiraceae bacterium | reverse complement strand
TTTCTCTTCCCGCCGATCCCCGCGGCCGAAAGGAGATCCCATGGAATTCTCTCTTCCCTCCCCCTGTCCCTGCGGCAGGATCCACCCCGTGCCCTCCTATGAGATCCTGACCGGGCGGGGCGTCGTCCGGGCGCTTCCCGAAAAGCTTGCCCGCCGCGCCCTCCGCCGTCCCTTCCTGCTTTACGACCGGAACACCGCTCCCTTTGCCGACGAGGTGAAAGCGGCGCTTTCCTCCGCGGGGATGGACTTTTCCTTCTACGGCTTTCCTGAGGCAGAGCTTGCCCCCGACGAGCGCGCGGCGGGGAGCCTTGTGATGCGTTTTGATCCCCGGTGCGACGCAGTGGTCGCCGTGGGGTCCGGGGTGCTCAACGATCTGGGAAAGCTTCTTTCCTCCCTCACCGGAAGGCCCTACGCCATCGTCGCCACCGCGCCGAGCATGGACGGCTTTGCCTCGGCCACCTCCTCCATGGACCGCGACGGGCTGAAGGTCTCGCTTCCCACCCGGGCGGCCGACCTGATCCTCGGCGACACGGCGATTCTCCGGGAAGCGCCGGAGATCATGCTGAAGGCCGGGCTCGGGGATATGCTCGCCAAATACGTAAGCATCATGGAATGGCGCATTTCCCATCTCATCAACGGGGAATACTACTGCGAAGAGGTGGCCGGGATGATCCGCGCCGCCCTCCGGAAGTGCGTGGAAGAAGAAGACGCCCTTCTCAGGCGGGAGGAAAGCGCGGTGGAGGCCGTCTTCGAGGGGCTCGTGCTGGGCGGAGTCGCCATGCTGCTCGCCGGCGTATCGCGCCCCGCTTCGGGGGTGGAGCATTATTTTTCCCATATCTTCGACATGCGCCACCTCGCCTTCGGCACCCACGCGGAGCTTCACGGCATCCAGTGCGCCGCCGCCACCGGGATCGCCGCCGATCTTTACCGCAAGGCGCTTCTTCTCACGCCCGACCGGGAAAAGGCCCTGGCTTACGCCCGGGGATTTGACCGGGAGGACTGGAACCGGCGGCTCCGGCGTCTGATCGGGCCGGGGGCCGAGGCCATGATCGCCCTGGAAAACACGGAGGGCAAATACGACCTCCGGAAGCACGAAGCGCGGCTGGAGACGATCCTTTCCCGTTGGGAGGAGATCACCGCGATCATCCGGGAGGAGCTTCCGCCGAAGGAAACGCTGGACGGGATCCTTTCCCGCCTCGCTCTTCCCGAAAGCGTTAAAAGCCTTTCGGACCCCGCCACCCTGCGGGAGATCTTCTTCGCCACCAAGGACATCCGCGACAAGTACGTGCTCTCGCGGCTTCTGTGGGATCTCGGCGAGCTGGAGGAGATCGAGGTCGGCTCCCTGTAACCTGATAAAAAACAGCTCCGCGGAGGAAACTCGGCGGAGCCTTTTTTTATTCTTGCTTTACAGTTTGAAATAGACCGGCTTTCTTTCCCGGAACACGGCGTAATAAGAAAAGCCCGCCGCCCGGGCGGCTTCCATGGCCTCGGGAAGGCCGGAGGCCAGCTGGCTTACCTGATGCGCATCGGAGCCGAGGGTGACGGTCTCCCCGCCCAGCTCCCGGAACCGCCGGAGGATCTCCGGATTCGGGTGAGGCGACGAAAGTCCGTACCGGTACCCGGAGGAATTGACCTCCAGTCCCTTGCCTTTTTCGGCCAGCGCCCGCAGGATCGCGTCCAGAGCCTCCCGGAATTCATCGTATGCGATCTTCTTTTCGGGATACCCGCCGTAGCGCACCACGTAATCCAGATGCCCGTACACGTCGAAATCGTCGAAGAGCCGGATATTCGCAAGCACCTCGCCGAAATAGACGAGATAAGCCTCTCTCCGGGTCTTTCCGGCAAAAAAAGAGGGATCGAAGGCCATATCGCGCCCCGCGGTGATGTGGGAGGAGCCGATGATGAAATCAAAGGCGTTTTCGCCCGTCATCGCCCGGATCTTCTCCCGGCATTCGGGGCGAAGCCCGATCTCGACGCCGAAATTCGCGCGGACGCCCGGGACCGGCTCCAATTCCCGGTACGCTCTGCGGCAGGCCGCCACGTCCAGCGTGCGAAGCGGGGAGGGCACTCCGTCGTAAAGATCGAAATGTTCGGTAAAGGTGATCTCGTCCACGCCGCGCGCGTGGGCAGCGGCCAGGTATTCCCGGGCCGTGCTCCTGCCGTCGTGGCTCAGGACCGTGTGCACGTGAGAATCCTTCATGCCTTTTCCTTTCTTTACTTCCAGAGCGGAAGGACCCCGAGCCCCTCCAGAAGCATTTTCAGTCCGATCAGGATCAGCATCCCGCCCCCCGCGAAGCAGGCGGGCTTCCGGTATCCCGCGCCGAAGCGGTTGCCGAGCCACACCCCGAGGGCCGAAAGCAGGAAGGTCACCCCGCCGATCACCGCCAGGGCCAGGGGAAGCGGGATCCGGCTTCCGGTCAGGGTCACCCCCGCCGCCAAGGCGTCGATGCTGGTGGCCACGCCGAGGAGCAAAAGCTCCCGGACGCGAAGGGGCTCTTCTTTTTTTTCGGCCTCCTCCTCGCTTTCCCGGGCGGTTTCCCAGATGGTCTTGATCCCGAGAAACGCCAGGATCACGAAGGCCACCCAGTGGTCGTACCGTTCGATGACGCCGGTGAAGGTCGTGCCGAGAAGCCACCCGAAAAAGGGCATCAGGGCCTGAAATCCGCCGAAGGTTGCCCCCATCAGAAGCGCGTCGCCCGGACGGAAGCGGGAAGAGCGAAGCCCCCGGCTGACCGACGCCGCGAAGGCGTCCATCGCGAGGGCAAGGCTCAGTAAGATCAGATCGGGGAAGCTCATCGAGTCCCT
The DNA here is from genome assembly GCA_902772625.1 of Oscillospiraceae bacterium. GTDB lineage: Bacteria > Bacillota > Clostridia > Oscillospirales > QAMX01 > RUG11797. Next base: position 2,588 of record CACYBP010000403.1, on the reverse strand, counting down.
CGTCCCACCTTTCAGATCAGATGTGCAGAAGCCACGAGGCGATACGGAAGTAAATCATCAGGGACAGGGCGTCGACGCAGGTGGTGATAAAAGGAGACGCCATGACCGCCGGGTCGAATCCCAGCTTTTTCGATAAGATCGGCAGCACCGAGCCGATGGTCTTCGCGCACAGCACCGTCAGGATCAGGGTCACCGAGATGACCAGCGCCACGGTGATCTCCAGGCGGTCGAAGACCAGAAGCTTCACGAAGTTCGCCGCCGCCAGCGTCAGGCCGCAGAAGAAGGCCACGCGCAGTTCCTTCCAGACCACCCGGAAGATGTCCTTGAATTCGATCTCCCCCAGGGAGAGACCGCGGATGACGGTGGTGGAGGCCTGGCTGCCGGTGTTGTCGCCGGTGTCCATCAGCATCGGGATGTATGCCACCAGCACCAGTTGGCTGGCCAGAGCGTCCTCGAAATGCGTCAGGATCATGCCGGTGAAGGTGGCCGAAACCATCAGGAGCAGAAGCCAGGGAATACGGCTTTTCCAGATGGAAAAGACGCTGGTTTTGAGATAGGGCTTGGTGGAAGGGGTGATAGCGGCCATGATCTCGATGTCCTCGGTGGCCTCTTCGCTGATGACGTCGATGGCGTCGTCCACCGTGACGATACCTACGAGCCGGTTCTCCCCGTCCACCACGGGCAGCGCCAGGATGCCGTATTTCCGGAAGACCTCGGCGACCTTTTCCTTGTCCTCCAGGGTGTTCACCGAGATGACGTTCTCATCCATCACCTCGCCCACCTTCTGATTCTCGTCAGAAAGCAGGAGCTTCCGGATGGAAACGGTGCCCGAGAGCTTTCCGATATTGTCGGTTACGTAGCAGATGTTGATGGTCTCGCTGTCCACCCCTTCGCGCCGGATCTTTTTGATGGCGTCGGCCACGGTGAAGTCCGGATGGAAATACACGAACTCGGTGGTCATGATGCCGCCGGCGCTGTCCTCGGGGTATTTCAGCATTTCATTGATCATCGCGCGGGTCTCGGGATCGGCCTGCTTCAGGATGCGCTTCACCACGTTGGCGGGCATTTCCTCCACAAGGTCCACCGCGTCGTCCAGATACAGTTCGTCCACGATCTGCTTCAGTTCGTTATCCGAGAGCTTGATGATCAGATTTTCCTGCAGCTCCGGGCTCATCTCCACGAAGCTTTCGGCCGCCAGCTCCTTGGGGAGCAGGCGGAACAGGGCCGCGGATTTCGTCTCCTCTTCTTCCAGCCCCTGGAAGATGGCGGCGATGTCCGCGGGATTCATGGTTTTGAAAACGTCGCGGATCGAGGCGAACTTTCTCTCCTCGTAGAGATTCGCGATCATTTTCTCGAAGGTCATTTTTTCGGGCATACTTTCACTCCTTTTCATCATTTGCTGGGAAAAGAAGGAAAGCGGAGGTCTTTCGCGTGTCTCCCTCAGAAGAGCGCGCCGATGGCGGCTCTTCGGGTCTTTGCGGGGTCAGGAGAAGGCAGAGGATCCGGTTCGCACGCGGAAGGCGACTTTTCTCCGCTTCTCCTACTTCGGCCGTCCATCGATTATTTCACCTCACGTTTTTTACGGGCGTTTCCGCCCTTGTTTTTTTATGTCCGGACGGGGAAAAACTTTCCTCCGTCTCAGTCATCGATCAGGATCTTTTCGATCTTTCCCACGTACAGGGTGTGGTAATCCTTGTCGGGATAGCAGGCCTCGTCCGGCGCGGGATCGGTAAAGCATTCCCCCTTGAAGGGCTCGGCATAGAGCTTTTTCAGGATCACCGCCAGGCGCGCCTCGGCGTAATAAGGCGCCTTTTCGTCATAGACCGGCGTAAGACCGGTCTCCTTCGTCTTGTCCAGATCCCTTCCCGAAAGCGAGCCGAAAATTTTGTGGTCGGCGCGGTGCGATTCCGGCAGGATCTGAAGCGAGAAGTATTCGTTTTCGTCCACGAATTTCTTGGTGAAGCGTGAAGGACGGATGAAGACCTCCGCCACCTTTTCGCCCCAGAGCACGCCGAACATGCCCCAGCTGGCGGTCATGGCGTTCATGCCCTTTTCATCTCCCGCGGTGATCAGAAGCCAGTCCTTTCCCACCGCCTTGAACACGTTCTCGTTCCACTCTTCGGGTCTGATCTCTCTTTTCGGCATGGTTTTCCTCCTTTACCGTCCGCTCTGAAGCTTCTCCATGATCGAAGGCAGCTTCGGCATGAATGTCGCGAAAAACGCCTTGTAGGACGCGCAGAACCGGTTCTTTCCGATGCCGCCGCCCATCTCGTTTTCCCGGTCGCGGCGGCAGCCGCCCCGGCAGAAATAGCGGCAGTCGCAGGTCTCGCACTCCTTTTCGTGCGCGAAAGAAGGCTCCGTGAAGGCCGCCATCGCGTCGGAGGATAGCATGGAGGAAAACCGGTCCTCCAGGAGATTCCCCAGCTTGTACCGCTCGTTCACGTAAAAATCGCAGGGATAGACGCTTCCGTCCCCCTCGATCACCAGCTGGCCCGGGCAAAAGCCCATCAGGCCGCACATTTCCGGGTGCTCTCCCATGGCCATGCGGACGAGATTGTCGAACCAGCGGATGCTGATATACTCCCCGG
>CACYBP010000402.1 GCA_902772625.1 Oscillospiraceae bacterium | reverse complement strand
GGATCCCCATGGCTTCCGCCCGCTCTGCTTCGGCAAAACGGCGGACGGGACCTTCGTGGCGGCCTCGGAGAGCTGCGCGCTCCGGGCCGTCGGGGCGGAATTTGTGCGGGACGTGGAGCCGGGGGAGATCCTGATCTTCAGCAGGGACGGCGTCGTATCCCGCCGGGAGCACTGCAAAATGGCAGAGAAGAAGCTCTGCGTTTTTGAGTATATCTATTTTGCCCGCCCGGACTCGGTGATCGACGGACGGCCGGTGCATGCGGCGCGGCTCAAGGCCGGGGAGATCCTGGCCCGGACCCATCCGGTCCCCGCGGACCTGGTGATCGGCGTCCCCGATTCCGGCCTGGACGCCGCCCTGGGCTACAGCCGCGCCTCCGGGATCCCGTATGAGATCGGGCTGATCAAAAACAAGTACATCGGAAGGACCTTCATTGCGCCGGGAGACCGGGCGGGACAGGTGAACATCAAGCTCGCCGCCGTGGAGGACGCCGTAAAGGGAAAACGCATCGTATTGATCGACGACTCCATCGTCCGGGGCACCACCAGCGGCCATATCGTCTCCCTGCTGCGAAACGCCGGTGCCGAGGAGATCCACATGCGGGTCTCCGCGCCGCCCTTCCTCCATCCCTGCTATTACGGAACGGATATTGACTCCCGGGATCATCTGATCGCCTGTCACCACTCTGTCCCGGAGATCGCTGGGATGATCGGCGTCGACTCTCTGGGCTTCCTCCCTGTGGAATGCCTGGAGGAGATGGCCGGCAGCGAGGGGATCTGCAGCGCGTGCTTCGATGGCCGTTATCCTACGGAGATACCGAAAGAACCCGGGAGGAACCGCTTTGAGCAGCGGCTTTCCCTTCGGATGAAGTGAGGAAGAGATCTATGGCGAGGCAGCCTGACAGAAAGCTCATTTTGGAAAACGGGGAGGAGTACTGCGGCTTCTCTTTCGGCTCAGACCGGGAGAAGATCCTGGAGATCGTGTTCAATACCTCCATGGCGGGCTATCAGGAGATCCTCTCCGATCCGTCTTACACCGACCAGGCGGTGGTGATGACCTATCCGCTGATCGGAAACTACGGCATGGCGGAGGACGACTATGAGACCGACTTGCCCACCATTGGGGCGCTCATCGTGCGGGAGTACAATGACGAGCCCTCCAATTTCCGCTCGGCGGAAACCCTTGGAGCTGTGATGAAAAGGTACGGCATCGTCGGGATCAGCGGGGTGGACACCCGGAGGCTGACCCGCTCGATCCGCGATCACGGGAGCCGGATGGCGCTGCTTACCAGGATGGAGACAACGCTGGAAGATGGCCTTCGGAGGATCAAGGCGTACCGCGCTCCACGTGACGCAGTTTCCCGGGTGAGTTGTCGCTGCCCCTGGGATACGCCGGCGACGGGCGCACCTTTTCACGTGATCGCCCTGGACTGCGGAATGAAGAAGAATCTTGTCCGGTCCCTGACCGAGAGAGGGTGCCGTGTAACGGTCGTTCCCTGGGATACGCCGGCTCCGGCGATCCGGGCGCTCTCCCCGGACGGCGTCTTCCTGTCCAACGGCCCGGGCGATCCCCGGGACGTGCCGGAGACGATCCGGACCGTCCGGGAGCTTTTGGGGGAGTTCCCGATCTTCGGCGTCTGCCTCGGACATCAGATCCTTTCTCTGGCTTACGGAGCGGAGACCTATAAGCTGAAATTCGGACATCGGGGCGGAAATCACCCGGTACAGGACCTGGAAACCGGAAGAATCGAAATCACCTCTCAAAACCACTCCTACGCGGTGGAGGAGGAAAGCCTTGCGAAGACGCCGCTTGTGGTGACCCATCGCAATCTGCTGGACGGCACCGTGGAGGGCGTCAAGTGTGCCGGGGATCGTGCCTTCAGCGTCCAGTATCATCCGGAGAGCGCGCCCGGTCCCCGGGACAGCGCGCATCTCTTCGACCGATTCATCAAGCTGATGGAGGAATACCATGCCAAAAAGGACTGATATCCATCGGATCCTGGTCATCGGCTCCGGCCCGATCGTGATCGGGCAGGCGGCGGAGTTCGATTACGCCGGGACCCAGGCCTGCCTGGCCCTCAGGGAAGAGGGATACGAGGTGATCCTGTGCAATTCCAACCCGGCCACCATCATGACGGATACCTCCATCGCAGACAAAGTGTATATGGAACCCCTGACACTGGAATATCTGGCAAAGATCATCCGGTATGAGCGGCCGGACGCGATCCTTCCCGGCATCGGCGGTCAGACCGGGCTGAATCTTGCGATGGAGCTTTCAAAAAGGGGCGTCCTGCGGGAGTGCCATGTCGAGCTTCTGGGTACGCCTGCCGCCTCCATTGAACAGGCGGAGGACCGCGACAAGTTCAAAAAGCTGTGCGCGTCCCTCGGCGAACCGACACTTCCGTCCGATACCGCCTCCAGCGTGGAGGACGGTCTGCAGATCGCAGAAAAGATCGGCTACCCGGTCGTTCTGCGCCCGGCCTTTACCCTCGGCGGCACCGGCGGCGGCTTCGCCGATACACCGGAGGAATTCAAGGTACTTATGAAGCACGCGCTGGAGCTTTCCCCCGTCGGGCAGGTTCTGGTGGAAAAGAGCGTCAAGGGCTATAAAGAGATCGAATATGAAGTGATGCGGGACCGGAACGATACCGCCGTCACCATCTGCAATATGGAAAATGTGGATCCGGTCGGGATCCACACCGGCGATTCCATCGTCGTCTGCCCGTCCCAGACCCTGACCAACCGGGAATACCAGATGCTGCGCTCGAGCGCATTGAAGATCATCCGAGCTTTGAAGATCGAGGGCGGGTGCAACGTGCAGTTTGCGCTGGACCCATACTCCTTTCAGTATTATCTGATCGAGGTCAATCCCCGGGTTTCCCGCTCCTCGGCGCTTGCGTCCAAGGCCTCGGGCTATCCCATCGCCCGGGTCTCGGCGAAGATCGGCGTCGGCATGACGCTCGACGAGATCCGGCTTGCCAATACGCCGGCTTCGTTCGAGCCGGCGCTTGACTACGTCGTGACGAAGCTGCCCCGGTTCCCCTTCGATAAATTTTCGGACGCAAACAACACCCTTTCCACCCAGATGAAGGCGACCGGCGAGGCGATGAGCGTCGGCAGAACGCTGGAAGAAAGCCTTCTCAAGGGTATCCGGTCTCTGGAGCAGGGCGCAGATCATATCCGGATCGAAAAGTTTTCGGCGTATGAAACGCCGGAGCTTCTTGCCTATATCGGCGTCGGTACGGACGACCGGATATTCGCCGCCGCAGAGCTTCTGCGCCGGGGGATCGAAGTCGGTCAGATCGCCGAAAAAACGGGCATCGACCGGCTGTTTCTGACGGCGATTCTGCGCATCACCGAAATGGAAGCCCTTCTTTCGCTGCATCCCGGCAATCCCGACGCGCTGCACGATGCAAAGCGCATGGGCTTTTCAGACCGGGAAGCGGCGCGGCTGTGGCATACGACCGAAGAGGAAATCTTCCGGTTCAGAACGCGCCATGCCATCTTTCCGGTCTATAAAATGATCGATACCTGCGCTTCGGAATTTGAAAGCTATATACCATACTTTTACTCCACCTATGAAGAAGAAAATGAATCCGTTATTTCCGGCACGCCCAAGATCATC
>CACYBP010000401.1 GCA_902772625.1 Oscillospiraceae bacterium | reverse complement strand
GTCGATCTCGTCCTCGCCGCCCAGGTGATAATGCCCCTGAAAGACGCCGCGTACCTTTCCGGAGGCGGAAAGGATCCGGCAGATCTCTTCGGCGTTTTCCACGACGTGGTGCTGCTCCATGTTGTAATCGATGAGCTGGTGTGAGAAAACGTAGGTCTTCTCCCCCGCGCTCTCCAGTTCTTTTCGAAGCCATTCCACCTGACTTTCAGGGATCATGGTGTCGGTCCAGTCGCCCGGGCGGCCGTCGTAGGGTTGTCCGTTCCTGAAATAGTTGGCGTCCAGAAGGATCACGTCCACATCCCCGTATTTCCGGTGCAGGGGCGCCGTGGGAAGCTTCAGGAGCACGCCGAAGCGATAGCGGTCCAGAGCGAAGAGATCGTGATTTCCCGGGATCACCAGGGTCTCGATCCCCGAGGAGGCCAAAAGCACCGCGATGTGGGAAAGATTGTCGCGGTCGGCCTGGACCGTGGACTCGGCGTCGATCAGATCGCCGAGGCAGATCACCAGCTCCACTCCCTCTTCCCGGAATTTCCGGAGGGCTTCGCCGATTTTTTCATAGGAAAGACGCGGTCGGCGGGTGGCTTCGGAAAGCTCGCGCCGGCTGTAATGCGGATCCGTAAAGAGACCGATCTTCATAGTATCAGCTTCCTTTTCTCCGGGAAACGAGCATGCGCCTGCCCGCGGCCCAGAATTGTGATGTGATCCGGATGAGCTCCGGTGAATTGAAGGCGAGCAGAAGAAGGAATTCGACCGTTCCGAGGATATAGAAGTTCCCGCGGTAATAGAGAAGCGTCAGGGACTCGGCCAGGACCAGAAGGGTGTTGACCACCACTTTTCCCGAGGAATCCCGGAACCGGTAGAGACGGGAAATGTCCACCGCACGGGTGACGTAGACGATCAGGTAGCTGAAGAAGGTGGCGACGGCGGCGCCCTGGATCCCTACCCGCGGAATCAGAAAGAGATTCATGCCTACGTTCGAAAGCGCTCCCAGCATGGTGGTCAGCATGGAGCGCACGTTCTTTTTCATGGCCATATAGATCGAGGAATAGAAACCCGCAAAGCAGGAAAACACGATGGACAAAACCAGGAACGGCACGTATTCCCATGCGGAATAATAGGCGTCGTCCAGCCAGACCGAGATGATGGGCTTGGTGAGATAGATCAGGAAGCCGCCGGACAGGAACACCACGGTCTGATAGACCGCGAAGACCTTGCCGTAGAACCGGCTGTCGTTGCGGTCGTACTCGGTGATGGCCGACATCTGCCAGGCCTGGGAAAAGATGCCGGCGATGGTATTGATCAGATTGGGGAGCTTTGCCGCGGCGGAATAGATGCCGTTGGCGGAGGAGCTGATCATGCCGGTGATCATGAAGCGGTCGGAAAGATTGGTAACCCACCAGAAAAGGGAATTCGGGATCATGGGCAGTGAGAAGACGATCATCCTGCGGTACATCCCCTTTTCGGTGCGGCCGAAGCGGATGTATCGCCGGAGTCCGGCCGTTACGAAGAGGAAAACCGTGGAAAGCGCGTCGGCGACGATGGTGGAAAGGATATATCCCACCACTCCCCACTTGAAGACCAGAAGGAACAGAAGGTTGCAGCCCACCAGACACGCCGTGTTGAAGATCCCGTCGATGGCGAAGAGCTTAACCTGACCCTTCGCGCGGACGAAGCATCCGCAAAGCGAATTCATCGACGAGGCGAACACGTAGAAATAGAGAAGCAGGATGTGATCGCCTAAAGGCTGGAACCTTCCGGTGAAGACGAAGTATTTCAGAAGCGGGAACAGCGCGATGAACACGCCGAAACCTGCCATGTTCACCGTCATGGCCACGGTGAAGACGTCGCTTTTCCGGGTTGCCCGGTCCAGTCCGTACCGGAGGATCCCGTGATACATGCTGACCGTCACCACCGGCAGGATCATGTTGGCGGTGTCGGCAAGCAGAGTAGCCACCCCGTATTCCGAGGTGGCGAGGACGCCGGTGTATAAAGGCACCAGAAGGAACATCATCATCTTGGAGCCGAAGGAGCCGATGGCGAAGATCACGGTGTTCGATATTAAGTTTTTATACTTGTTTCGCGCCACCCTGTCCTCCAACTGTCACAAGGATTTTCCGGAAGCGTCCGCCTCCGCGCGGGATCGGGTCTCAGCGGTATTTTTTCCCGTATACCGTCTTTTTTCTTCTGCGGCGGGATGCCACTGAAATATAAATCAGATAGATCACGAAGAGCAGCGGGATCGCGACAAGGATCAGGACGAAGGTCTTGCTTTTGAAAAAGCCCTCGGTCCGGGTGGAAACGTCCATGAATTCCGAAAGCTCGGCCCCGGAGGCCGTGACCAGACCCACTTTTCCGCAGTCGGTCCCGTCGTAGGTCACGGTGGCCTCGGCGACCTGCTCGCCCTTATAGACCGGGGCGGTCAGGCGCGTGACGGTCTCCGGCGGGGTCACCGAGAGGAGCGATTCGTCGTAGCTTCCCTTGGGGATCAGGATGCTGATATCCTTGTCGGTCTCCAGGATCAGCGAATCCTTATCCTGAGAAAGCGAGACGTAAGCCTCGGTGACGGCGGTGCCCTTTTTCAGGATGGTTTTCAGCTCGTAGGTCTTGAAGCCCCATTCGTAAAGAGCCTTGCTGTCCACGAAGGAGGTGACCACGTTGCCCTCCAGAACGGGGCTTCTCATCACCACGCAGATCAGATACATCCCGTCCTTCTGGGCGGTGGAGATCAGACAGTGCTTCGCCGCGGAGGTGTAACCGGTCTTGATGCCCCGGGCGTATTCGTAGATGTAATTGCTCTTGGTGCGGGTGGAGATCAGATGGTTGGTAGTGTTGAGAACACGGGTGCCGTGCTTGTTGGTCTCGGGAAGGGTGATGCTGGTGGTATTGGCGATCTCCATCAGCTCGTCGTGCTTGGCGAATTCGTAGGCGATGCAGTAAAGATCGTGTGCGGAAGTATAGTGATTCTCATTGGTGAGACCGTGAGGATTGGCAAAATGCGTTTCGGTGCAGCCCAGTTCCTTGGCGCGCTCGTTCATCATGCCCACGAAGGCCTCCACGCTTCCCGCCACGTATTCCGCAAGGACGCAGGCCGCTTCGTTCGCCGAGGGCAGAAGCAGGCAGTAGAGAAGCTGGCGCACGGTCAGCTCTTCCCCGGGCTCGATACCGGCGGTGGAGCCGCCGGAGACCAGAGAATTGTGATAGACCGCCGAGGTCTTGGCGGTGACCAGATCGTCAAGGTTGCCGTTTTCATAGGTGAGAAGCGCGGTCATGACCTTGGTGGTGCTGGCGGGGTAAAGCTTTTCATGGGGATTCTTCGCGTAGATCACCTGTCCCGTGGTGGCCTCCACCACGATGGC
>CACYBP010000400.1 GCA_902772625.1 Oscillospiraceae bacterium | reverse complement strand
GAATTCTCTCTGGGGGCGCAGGACGGCTTCCTCAGCGCGGTGGACGCGCTGCTTTCAAAAGGCGCCGAGAGCTTCGTCTTCGACGTCAGGAACAACCCCGGCGGCGATCTGAACGTCCTGATCAATATCCTCAACCGGATCCTGGAGAATAAAGACCTCTTCATCGAGGAGTATCAGAACGGCGAACGCTACACCTTCACCTCGGACGAGGTGAAGCTCGACTGCCCGATCGCGGTGCTCTGCAACGCCAATTCCTACAGCGCGGCCGAATACTTCGCCGCCGTGCTCCAGGAATACGGCGTGGCCACGGTGGTGGGCGAAGCCACCACCGGCAAGGGCTACGGCCAGACCACCTTCGAGCTGGAGGACGGGTCGGCCATGGTGCTCTCCATCATCCGGTATTACACCCCCGAAGGCAGAAGCCTGAAGGAAAGCGGCGTGACCCCCGACGTGGAGGTGGCGCTGGACGAATCCAACCGTTCCCTGATCGGGCGGATGGACGCCTCGACCGATACCCAGCTTGCCGAAGCGCTGAAAGCTCTGGGAGAGTAAGAAAGCGCTTGACAAAAACAACCCCGGCGCGGTATAATAACACAATGCGTTTTTCCGGACTCTTGCCCGGAAGGCCCCGCATGAAGAATCAGGTTTGCAAGGAAAAGAAAGGCAGGCAATCATACATGGCAAAGCTTTTTAAGCTTACGCGCGAAAAATTCGAAGAGCTGCAGAGCGAACTGGATTATCTCAAGACGGTGCGCGAGAAGGAAGTCGCCGAGCTGATCAAGGAAGCCCGCTCCTTCGGCGACCTTTCGGAAAACAGCGAATACGACGAAGCGAAGAACGAGCAGGGCAAGCTCTACGCCCGCATCGGCGAGCTGGAAAGCATCCTCGGGAACTATGAGATCATCGACGAGTTGATGGACGTCAGCATTGTCCGCACCGGAAGCCGCGTGATGGTGCGCGATACCTCCGACGGAAGCGAGGGCGAATACTATATCGTCGGCTCCACTGAGGCCGATCCCATGGAAAACCGCATCTCGGACGAGTCGCCCTTCGGCAAGGCGGTGCTCGGCAAGACCATCGGCGATCTCGCCACGGTGGACGCCCCCGCGGGACAGATCGTTTACGAGATCCTCGATATCGCCCTTTGAATACTTTCTGATACGCCGCGTTCCGCGGCGTATTTTATCACCCGAAAAAAGGAGAAAACCTGAAATGGATGAAACGCGCGAAGTCGAAATGACCCAGGAGGAGATGCGGGAGATCCTGAAAATCCGCCGCGACAAGCTTTCCGCTCTGGTGGAGGCGGGGAAGGATCCCTACAAGCAGACCCGGTACGAAAGAAGCGATCTTTCCGACGCCATTCTGAAGGACTACGAGTCCTACGAGGGCAAGACGGTGCGCCTTGCCGGAAGACTCATGTCCAAACGCATCATGGGAAAGGCCTCCTTCTCGGATATCCAGGACCGCGGCGGCCGCATGCAGATCTACGTGAAGCGCGACGACGTGGGGGAAGAGGCCTTCGACGCCTATAAAAAGCTGGATATCGGCGACATCATCGGCGTGGAGGGCTACGTCTTCAAGACAAAGACCGGGCAGATCTCGGTCCACGTTTCGTCCTACATGCTCCTGACCAAATCGCTTCTCCCTCTGCCGGAGAAGTTCCATGGCCTCCGGGATCAGGATACCCGCTACCGCCAGAGAGAGGTCGATCTGATCGTCAATCCCGAGGTGGCCGACACCTTCCGCAAGCGCTCTCAGATCCTGAAGCTGATCCGGGAATATCTCGACGAACGGGGCTTTCTGGAGGTGGACACGCCGATCCTGGTGCCGCTGGAGATCGGGGCGTCGGCCCGTCCCTTCAAGACCCATCACAACACCCTCGATATCGACATGTACATGCGCATCGAGACCGAGCTTTACCTCAAACGCCTGATCGTCGGCGGCATGGAAAAGGTCTACGAGGTGGGCCGCATCTTCCGCAACGAGGGCATGGATCCCCGCCACAACCCCGAATTCACCTCGGTGGAGCTCTATCAGGCCTACACCGATTATCACGGCATGATGGATCTGGTGGAAGAGCTATATAAGCTTCTGGCCGAAAAGGTCACCGGCTCTTCAAAGATCACCTATCAGGGCGTGGAGATCGATCTCGGTCATTGGGAAAGACTCACCATGGCCGAATCGGTGAAGAAATACGCCGGCGTGGACTATTACGCGTGGAAATCCGACGAGGAAGCCCGCGCCGCGGCCAAAGAGAAAAACGTGGAGGTCCCTTCGGACGCCACGCGCGGCACGGTGCTGGCCGAGCTCTTCGACGCCTTCGTCGAGGAAAAGCTGATCCAGCCCACCTTTATCTATGAATACCCCGTGGAAAACAGCCCGCTTGCCAAGAGAAAGCCCGATGAGCCCGCCTTTACCGAACGGTTCGAGTATTTCATCAACGCCACCGAATACGGCAACGCCTTCACCGAACTGAACGATCCCATCGACCAGCGCCGCCGGTTTGAAGAGCAGGTGGCCAAGAAGAGAAAAGAGGAGCCGGACTCCAAGGCTCAGGTGGATCAGGATTTCGTCGCCGCCCTTGAATACGGCATGCCGCCCACCGGGGGACTCGGTTTCGGGGTCGACCGTCTGGTGATGCTCCTGACCGACAGCTCCACCATCCGCGACGTTTTGCTGTTCCCCACAATGAAACCTTTGGATACACCAAAAGACAAGAATGGCGTACAGAAATCCGAGGAGGCTGCAACAACAGAAACGGCGTCTGAAGAGGTTCCGGCGGTGAATGCGAATGATCCTTCCATGCCGATCTTTGATGCGAAAAAGCCTGACTTTGCAAGCCTCGTGATCGAGCCTCTGTTCGAGGAGCAGGTGGATTTCGAGACCTTCTCGAAGTCCGATTTCCGCGCCGTGAAGGTGCTGGAATGCG
>CACYBP010000399.1 GCA_902772625.1 Oscillospiraceae bacterium | reverse complement strand
GGCATTCGCCCTGCTCCGGGAGGAGGGGAAGACGGGCGTGATCGCCGTGATGGACGCCGACGGCCAGCACAAGGCCGCCGACGCCGAGAAGCTCCTTCTGGCGGCGGAGGAGGACCCGGGCGCGCTCTTCCTCGGCTCCCGGCGGCAGAGCGGGGCGTCGCCGCTTAAAAGCCGGGCGGGAAACTTCCTGACGCGCCTGGTCTTCCGCCTGGTCTCGGGCGTCCGGGTCTACGACACCCAGACCGGCCTCCGGGCTTTTTCTTCCGATCTGCTTCCCTCGCTTCTCGCGGTGGAGGGGGAGCGGTACGAATACGAAATGAACGTGCTTCTCACCTTTGCGGAGGAGGGGATCCCCCTCCGGGAGATCCCGATCGAGACGGTCTATCTGGAGGGGAACAAAAGCTCCCACTTCCGCGCGGTCCGGGACTCGGTCCGGATCTATAAGGAGATCCTGAAATTTTCGGGGGCGTCGCTGATCTCGTTTTGCTTCGACTGCCTCCTTTTCGCGCTCTTCACGCTGGCTTCCGGGGGAGCCTTCCCGGTGGCGGCGAATATCCTTGCGCGGATACTCAGCGCGTCGCTGAATTTCCTTCTGAACCGGAAGCTGGTGTTCCGGGCGAAAAACCGGGCGGGGGAAAGCGCCGCGCGTTACGCCCTTCTCGCCGCCGGGATCCTCGTCCTGAACTCGCTTCTGATCTTTCTTCTCACGTCGCTTCTCGGCGTGCCCGCGCTGCTTTCAAAGCTTTTGACCGAGGCGGCGCTATTCCTTCTGAGCTTTCTTTTCCAGAGACGCTTCGTCTTCCGGAAGACCGGAAAGGGGGTCGAAAAGCTTGCGTGACTTTCTGAAAAAACACGGCTTCGGAGTTCTTGCGGCGCTCCTTCTTTGCGGCTTCACCCTGTACGCCCTTCTGGACGTCTTCGTGATCCCCCGGGAATACCGCCCGGCGGGGGAGGAGGCCGGGGAAACGGCGAATCCCGTTCTGTGGGAAACCGGGGAAAGCGCGGCGCTCCTTTCCGGCTCCGGCGAAGCGGGAACCGAAGAAGAAAACGGCGCGGATGCGGAGGACGGGACGGCGGAAACCGAAGAGGAAACGCTCTCCGCATCCCCTGAGATCACCGACACCAGCTACCGGGACGGGAAAGTGTCGGTGACGATCACCACCCTCCGGGCTTACGACACCACGGTCTACGCGGCCAGGGTGACGCTTTCCGAAGGGGAGAGCCTGAAGACCGCCCTGGCGAAGGACACCTACGGGAAAAACGTGAAGGACACCACCTCTGAGATCGCGGAGGAAAACGGCGCGATCCTCGCGGTGAACGGCGATTTTTACGGGGCGCGAAACGCCGGATACGTGATCCGGAACGGCGTGCTCTACCGGGAGAAGGGCGCCGGGAACGAGGATCTGGTGATCTGGCGGGACGGCAGCTTTTCCATCGTGAACGAGGACGAGGTCTCCGCCGAAACCCTCCTTTCCGAAGGGGCCTGGCAGGTGCTTTCCTTCGGCCCGGCTCTGGTGGAGGAGGGCGAGATCGCGGTGGACGAAAAGGACGAGGTGGGCAAGGCCATGGCCTCCAACCCCCGCACCGCCCTGGGGATCCTTTCCGACAGGAGCTATCTTTTCGTGGTCAGCGACGGAAGGACCTCGGAAAGCGAGGGGCTGAGCCTTTACGAGCTGGCGGAGATCCTGAAGAGCCTCGGGGCCGAGACCGCCTACAATCTGGACGGCGGCGGCTCCTCCTCCATGGTCTTCCTCGGAAAGGTGGTCAACAACCCCACTACCGGCGGCAATACCATCAAAGAAAGGAGCGTGAGCGACATTGTATACGTCGGGATCTGAAAACAGGGCAAGGCGGGAGCTTTTGAAGGACGCGCGCACGTCGCTTCTCGCGTCACTCTTCCTCGCGCTTTTCGGCGCGGTGTACGAGGCCTTCAGCTTCGGCGTCTATTCTTATTTCATGCTCTACGCCTTTTTCCCGGTTCTGGCGCTTCTGACCCTGCCCGCGCTTCTTCTCGGCCTTTCCCGCCGGAGCTTTCTCCCGGCGAGGAGAGGGCGGGGACTCTGGAAGGCCGGGGCGGCGGCGCTCTCGGCGGGAAGCGTCTTTCAGGGCGTGGTGGAGATCTACGGCACCTCCTCGGATCTGGCCTTCGTCTATCCTCT
>CACYBP010000398.1 GCA_902772625.1 Oscillospiraceae bacterium | reverse complement strand
CTGATCCGCGGCCCCCGCAACCACGAATGGCTCTGGCAGTTCAACCGCCATTCCTATTGGTACGACATGGCCTTCGCCTGGCGCGCGACGGGGGTCGAAATCTATGCGAGGGCGTTTGAAAAGCAGCTTTTAAGCTGGATCATCAGGACCGATTGCCCGGAAAAAGACTGGAACGCGCCGGGCAGCGCGTGGCGCACCATCGAGTGCGGCATCCGCCTTCTGGGCTCGTGGCAGACCGCCTTTCAGATCTTCCGCGGATCCGGGGAGGTGTCGGATCTCGCGCTGCTTCTGATGCTTTCATCGATGCGGCGGCAGGCGCTGCACCTCGCGGCGCATCCCCAAAGCGCGAACTGGCTGATGATGGAATGCAACGGGATCTACGCCTTCTCCTCCCTCTATCCCGAATTCCGGGAGGCGGCGGAGCTTCGGAAGCTTTCCGCGGCGCGCGTCACCTCCGAAATGGAAAAGCAGATCCTTCCCGACGGCATGCATTACGAATTGTCCCCCGATTACCACAGCGTTGTGACGGGATGCGTCCTCCGGATCTACGAGCTGGCGTGTCTCACCGGCTCCCGGGATTCCTTCCCGCCCCGCTTTGCCGAACTTGCGGAAAGCACGGTGATGGCCGCCGTCAGGAGATCCGCGCCCGGCCTGACCCAACCCCGCACCAACGACTGCTACACCATTCCCACCGCGGCCTTCACCGGGATCGCCGCTCGGACGCTTCCCCCCAGACCGGAATACGACTATATCAATTCCCGCCGGAAGACGGGACGGCCGCCGGAGGGAAAGACGGCCTCGGCCTTCTTTCCCTGGGCGGGCTTTGCCGTGATGCGCTCCGGATGGGAGGAGGACGCCCTCTATCTCTCCTTCGACGTGGGGCCCCTCGGACAGGGACACTGGCACCAGGACAAATTGAATATCAATCTCTATCAGGGCGCCCGGGAGCTGATCTTCGATGACGGCGGCGGACAGTACGAGATCTCCGACGCGCGGACCTACGGCGTTTCGGCCTTCGATCACAACACGGTCCTGGCGGACGGGCTCGGGCAGAACCGGGACGGACCCCGGGTTTCCCCGGAGAAGATCGACGCGGGATGGATCAGCGAAGAGCCGTTTGATTACGCCGAAGGGACTTATGAGGACGGTTTCGGCCCGGAAAAAAAGAAACTCGCCCGGCATACCCGGCGGGTGCGCTTTGAAAAGCCCGATTTTTTCCTGATCCGGGACGAATTGACCTCCCGGGACGAAAGGGAGCACGTCTACGAGCTGCTTTTCCATCTGGATACGCTCCGCTTCACCCGCCCGGAGAGCTTCCCCGGCGCGATCCTCTCAAACTTCGGGGGAGAGTGTGAAATCCTCATCCTTCCGCTCGCGGCCGCGGGCGAGGAGGAGCCGACGGCGGTCTCCGGTCAGACCGGGGCCGGGATGCGCGGATGGTACGTGGGAAGAAACGAGGCGACGCTCCATCCGGCCCTGACGGTGGGCAGGAAAAGCTTCCCTGCAAAGGATCACGTTTTCCATACGCTCCTCGTTCCGGTCAGGCGGGGCGAGCGCCTTCCGGAGATCGCGTTGACGGGGGATACTCTTCACGTGACCTTCCGGGGAAAAAGCCGCGTCCTCGATCTCTCCGCCCTTTGGAAGCCCGAAGGGGAAGACGGCGCGGAATGATCTCCGCATAAATAGACCCCGGCGCGACGGCAAATCGCGCCGGGGTTTCTTTGCGATGCGTCCGGTTCAAAACCGGGAGAAGGTCACTTTTTCACGGCCTGTCCCGCGTAACCGCCCATGGAAAGAAGCATCAGAAGGTTGGCGGGCACCGTGAAGAAGGAAACCAGATAGCCCGCGGCGGACTCCATCGTCGAGCGGGCGGCCAGGGCGGCGGCTCCTCTGATAACGCCGGTCGCGGTGGTGAGGGCGGTGGACAGAAGAGGCATCACCACGGCTCCGTTCAGGAAGAGCACCGCGGCGAAAACGATCACCAGGGCGATGCTTCCGCCCCGGGAGGGCTTCAGAAGCAGGAGCAGGAGGAGATAAAGCGCCGCGATCAGGAAGAAGACGGCGGCGGAGACGACGGCGTTCACTGGGAAGGCCGGTTGGTCTGCCAGCGCCTCCGGCATATTGAAAAGACGGAAGATCAGATTCTTGAAAAGGGGAGAGAGCAGGGCGAGGAGCAGGGCGAGAAGCGAAAGCCCCGCGGCAAGGATCCCGAGGATCCGGGAGGTTACAAGACGCATAGCGGTTTCCTTTCAGAAAAGAGGGGAGAAGCGGCGCTTCTCCTTTACGGATGAGGGACAAAGGGCTTCGGCGCGGGACGCGTCTTGCCCCAGTATCCGCCCATGGACAGGTACATCAGGATGCTTGCGGGCACGGTGAAGAAGCTGACCAAACCGGAAACGAAGCCTGAAAGCGCGGCGTGGGAAGCCATCATCACGGCGCCGTACCTCGCGACGGCGCTCTGGAACCCAAGGCCGATCAGCGGGGAGATCAAAACGCCGTTCAGCACCAGAAGGACCGAAAAGACGATCACCACGGCAATGGAGCCGCCTTTGGTGGGCTTCAAGAGCAGGATCAGGACAAGATAGACCCCGGCGATCAGAAGGCGGATCACGGTGTTGACGATGGCTTCGATCGGGACGCTGGTGACCATAAGCACCTCGGGATCGGTGGTATAGAGCGATTTGATCTGACCCTGG
>CACYBP010000397.1 GCA_902772625.1 Oscillospiraceae bacterium | reverse complement strand
GGGGTGGAGGATCTGCCGCTTTTCGCGGAAGAGCTTTCGCGCGCCGGCTTTTCGGCGCGGGAGGTGGACGGCGTC
Source organism: Oscillospiraceae bacterium (assembly GCA_902772625.1). Classification (GTDB taxonomy): domain Bacteria; phylum Bacillota; class Clostridia; order Oscillospirales; family QAMX01; genus RUG11797. The sequence continues at coordinate 6,036 of CACYBP010000397.1, read as the reverse complement.
TGTTATCTCAACGCGTACCGGTACTTCTTCGGAGAAGAGAAAGGAAATTAGTCATGCGTTACGTCAGCACCAGAGGAGGAGAAAGCGTTTCTCCCTCCCAGGCCATTTTACGGGGCATCGCCCCCGACGGCGGTCTTTACGTGCCGGAGGAGATCCCCGCACTTCGTGAAGAAGAGCTTCTTCTGCTTCAGAAGATGGATTATCCGCACCGCGCGGCGTCGATCCTTTCGCGCTTCCTCACCGATTTTTCGGAGGAGGAGCTGCTTTCCTATGCGAAGGCGGCCTACTCCCCGGAGAAATTCCCGGAGGGGACGGCTCCCGTGAAAAAGCTCGACGAAAAGACCCTGGTCCTGGAGCTCTTCCACGGCCCCACCGCGGCCTTCAAGGATGTGGCGCTGCAGATTCTGCCCTATCTTCTCACCGCCGCGGCAAAGAAAAACGGCGTGACCGACAGGATCATGATCCTGACGGCCACCTCGGGCGACACCGGGAAGGCAGCCCTGGAGGGCTTTGCCGACGTAAAGGACACCATGGTCTTCGTCTTTTATCCCGCCGAAGGCGTCAGCCCGACCCAGAGGCTCCAGATGATCACCCAGAAGGGGGAAAACGTCGGCGTCGCCGGGGTTCTGGGCAATTTTGACGATGCGCAGACCGGCGTGAAGCGGATCTTCGGCGACCGGGAGTTCGCCGCCGCCCTGAAAGAAAAAGGCGTGCGCCTTTCCTCGGCCAATTCCATCAACTGGGGAAGACTCGTGCCCCAGGCGGTCTACTATATTTCGGCCTATCTCGACGCGGTCTCGCTTGGCGTGATCGGGATGGGGGAGAAGCTGGACGTCGCGGTGCCCACCGGGAATTTCGGCAACATCCTCGCGGCCTTCTTCGCGAAAAAAATGGGGCTTCCGCTGGGAAGGCTGATCTCGGCCTCCAACGAAAACAACGTCCTTTCGGATTTCATCGAAACCGGCGTCTACGATAAGAACCGCCCCTTCTATACCACGGTCTCCCCGTCCATGGACATCCTGATCTCCTCCAACGTGGAAAGGCTTCTCTATTTCCTTGCGGGCCGGGATCCCGAAAGCACCCGGGAGAAGATGGAAAAGCTCGCCCGGGAGGGGCGCTACGCCCTTTCCGAAGGGGAGAAGGCGGCGCTCGGGGCCGATTTCCTCGGCGGCTGGGCCGGAGAGGAAAAGAGCCTTCCCGCCCTCAGGCGCACCTGGAAGGAAAAGGGATGGCTTCCCGACACCCATACGGCGGTGGCTCTGGCGGTGCTTCGTGAGCTGCGCGCCGCCGGGAGCGAAGAAAGGCCGACTCTCGTGGCCGCCACCGCGAGCCCCTTCAAGTTCTCGGGCAGCGTGCTTTACGCTCTGGACGGCCTCCGGCGGGAGGAATCGCCCGCGCTCGGGAAGGAGCTTTCGGATCTCACCGGGATCCCGGTGCCCCCGCCGCTCCGGGATCTTGAAAAGCGGGAGCTGCGGTTCCGGGAGACGGTGAAGAAGGAGGACATGCGTCTTCCCGTCATAAAGCTTGCCGAAAAGAAGTTCTGAAAAAAGAAAAAGCGGGGCGAAAGCCCCGCTTCCCCGATTCAGCAGCAGCCCGGCCGGGAGCGGAAGGTGGCGCAGCGCGTGTCGGCCTCGGTGACGGCGCGCTCCTCGCCCACGCTGACCACAGGCGCGGAGCAGCAGTTGGATCCGCAGTTGTGCACGCAGTTTTTGACCGAGCAGGTGACGCCGCTGTTGACGGTTTTCTTTTCGTTTGTCATGATTTTGATTCCTTTCGTGTATTGAAGTCCTGACAAGAGGATCCCGCGGCGGGAAGGCCGCGGAGGTAGTGTGGTCGAATTTGCCGCGCTCTATACGGAAAACACGGCGGGAATACCGGTGAAAGGACGGGAGGAATGGCTCTTTACGCGATCGCAGATCTGCATCTGTCGCTCTCGGTGGACAAGTCCATGACCGTTTTCGGCGGCGCGTGGGAAAATTACGTGGAAAAGATCGAAACGAAATGGCGCGCCAAAATCGGCGAGGAGGACACCGTGGTGATCCCCGGGGATATTTCCTGGGGCATTTCCTTTGAGGAATGCCGGGAGGACTTCCTGTTTATCCATAAGCTCCCCGGCAAAAAGATCATCCTGAAGGGCAATCACGATTATTACTGGACGACCCTCAGAAAGATGAACGCCTTTCTGGAGGAGATCGGCGCCGGAAGCATCACCTTCCTTTTCAACAACAGCGTCACCTACCGCGGCGAGGACGGCGCGGCCGCCATCTGCGGCAGCCGCGGCTGGTTTTACGAGGAGGGAGGAGATCCCAAAATCTATAACCGGGAGCTCGGAAGGCTGGAGACCTCCCTCAGAATGGCGGAGGAGGGGCTGGAAAAGCTGGCCTTTCTGCATTATCCCCCCTTCGGCGTCGGGAATCCGCGGTCGCAGTTCACCGATCTTCTGGAAAAATACGGCGTGAGGCGCGCCTGGTACGGGCATCTTCACGGCGGCGCCCTGCGCGGTGTGCGGGCCGAGACCGCCTTCCGGGGGATCTGCTACCGGCTGATCTCGGCCGATTTCATCGACTTCGATCCGGTACGGATCCCGCTTTCCGGCGCGCCGGAAGGCTGAGAAGGTCTTCCCGGCGGCCCGCCGCCCCGGATGCCCTGAAAGAAAATCGTGATTTGAAAGAGTTTTTTTGAAAAACGGGGTAGAATTCGGCGGCAAAATGTGATATACTATCCTTTGCCTGTATCGGCAAACGCCTGAAGGCGTCCCTGACGCCAACGAAAGAGAAAGGTTTGAAACGAGTTATGAGCTTAAAGAACGTGGAAAGACAGGAAAAGAACGTGGCGATCCTGGAGATCAGCGTCGATAAGGAAACCTTCGCCGCCGCCTGTCAGAAGGCCTACCGCAAGAACGTGGGCAAGATCATGATCAACGGCTTCCGCAAGGGAAAGGCGCCGCGTCATATCATCGAAAGAATCTACGGCAAGGACGTTTTCTACGAAGACGCCATCGAAGATACTTACCCCGCCGCCTACGAAGCGGCCTGTGAGGAAGCCGGGCTGGAGATCGTCTCCCGTCCCGAGCTGACCATCAAGGAGATCGGCGAGGACGGCTACACCTTCACCGCGAAGGTCGCCCTGAAGCCCGAGATCACCGTGGCTCAGTACAAGGGCCTCGAGGCTCCCTACACCGAACCCTCGGTCACCGACGAAGAGGTGGACGCCGAGATCAATATCCGCCGCCAGAGAAGCAGCCGCCTGGAGGACAAGGACGGCGAAGCCGAGCTCGGCGACACCGTGATCATCGATTACGAAGGCTTCGAGGGCGGCAAGCCCTTCGAGGGCGGCAAGGGCCAGGACCATCACCTGAAGCTCGGCTCGGGCGCCTTTATCCCGGGCTTTGAGGATCAGCTGGTGGGCAAGAAGGCCGGCGAGGAGTACGAGATCACCGTCACCTTCCCGACCGAGTACCACGCCGCGGAGCTTGCGGGCAAAGAGGCCGTCTTCAAGGGGATCGTACACAGCGTGAAAAAGGAGGTCCTGCCTGAGCTGGACGACGATTTCGCAAGCGAAGTCTCCGAATTCGACACCCTGGCCGAATACAAAGAGGACACCCGCAAGAAGCTTCTGGAGAACAAGACCAAGGCCGCTGACGCGAGCTTTGAAAACGCTCTCCTCGGCAAAATGATCGAGACCATCGAAGGCGACATCCCCGAGGCCATGTACGAGACCGAGCAGGACAACCTCGCCTCGGAGTACAGCTACCGGATGCAGAGCCAGGGCATCACCCTCGATAATTACCTCAAGATCACCGGACTGGATATGGACGGCTTCCGCAAGAGCCTGAGACCCCAGGCTGAAAACCGCGTGAAGACCACCCTCGCCCTGGAATACGTGGCGAAGACCGAAGGCCTTGAAGTCACCGACGAAGAGGTCGAGGCCGAATACAAGAAGATGGCCGACGAATACGGCATGGAGCTTGACCGCGTGAAGGAGCTTGCCCCGGCCGAAGGCATGAAGCACGATCTTCTGATGCAGAAGGCGTCGGCTCTGGTCCGTGAAAACGGTGTGAAGACCGAACCGGTCGCCGAGCCCGCCGAGCCCGCCGAAGCTCCCGCTGAGGAGAAGGACGCGGAAGAGAAGCCCGCCGAAGAATAAGCGCCTTTCCGTATAATCCGGCGCTCTCCGGCGTACAATCGAAGAGAACGGGCGTCCTGAGGGTCATTCCCGCACGCGGGAGCTCTTCACGGCGCCCGATCCCCATATTCAGAACACGTCAGAAAAACGCATTATCAAAGGAGGTCACGACATGAGTCTCGTTCCCATGGTCATTGAACAGACGAGCCGCGGCGAGAGATCCTACGACATCTATTCCCGCCTTCTCAACGACCGCATCGTCTTTTTGAGCGAAGAGGTCAACGACATCACCGCCAGCCTCGTGGTGGCGCAGCTTCTTTATCTGGAATCCCAGGATCCCGACAAGGAGATCCAGTTCTACATCAACAGCCCCGGCGGCTCGGTCACCGCGGGCATGGCGATCTACGACACCATGCAGTATATCAAATGCGACGTGTCCACCCTCTGCGTGGGCATGGCCGCCAGCATGGGCGCCTTCCTTCTGGCCGCCGGCACCAAGGGCAAACGCTTTGCCCTTCCCTCCAGCGAGATCATGATCCACCAGCCCCTCGGCGGCTTCCAGGGCCAGGTCACCGATATCCGGATCCACGCGGAGCGGATGCAGAAGATCAAGGACAGCCTGAATTCCATCCTGGCCGCCGAGACCGGAAAGCCTCTGGAGGTCATCCAGCGCGACACCGAACGCGACAACTTCATGACCGCCGACGAGGCCATGGAATACGGCCTGATCGACAAGGTGCTTCGGAGCCGCACCGATAAATAAACGATCTGAAAAACGATCCGGGAAAGGACCGAAACCGTGAGAAAATGCTTTATGTGCGGGCGGGATGAGGAACACGTGGATCTCATCCGCGGCGCCAACGGCTATATCTGCACCGAATGCGTTCTGGCCTGCTACAACACCATCGAGGGCGAGTACGTGAACCGTCCCCAGAAAAGCGCGGGAAAAACGCCGCTGAAGGGCCGGAACGGCAGCAAGCGCCTTCTCAACCCCAAGGAGATCAAGGAAGGCCTTGACAAATACGTCATCGGTCAGGACGAGGCCAAGATCGCCCTGAGCGTGGCGGTGCACAATCACTATAAACGCATTTATTATCAGGACAAGAAAGAGGACGACGTGGAGCTTCAGAAGAGCAACATCCTGCTCCTCGGGCCCACCGGCTGCGGCAAGACCTATCTGGCCCAGACCCTGGCAAAGCTTCTGAACGTCCCCTTCGCCATCTCGGACGCCACCACCCTGACCGAGGCCGGCTATGTGGGCGAGGATGTGGAGAATATTCTTCTGCGCCTGATCCAGTCGGCCGATTACGACGTGGAAATGGCCGAATGGGGCATCATCTATATCGACGAGATCGACAAGATCTCCCGCAAGAGCGAAAACACCTCCATCACCCGCGACGTTTCGGGCGAGGGCGTCCAGCAGGCGCTTCTGAAGCTTCTGGAGGGCACCGTGGCCAACGTGCCGCCCCAGGGCGGCCGGAAGCACCCCCAGCAGGAGTTCATCCAGATCGACACCACCAACATCCTCTTCATCTGCGGCGGCGCCTTCGACGGCCTGGAAAAGATCATCGAAAGCCGCATCAACCAGAAGGTGGTGGGCTTTACCGCCGACGTGAAGGGCAAGGAAGAGGTGGATCAGTCGAAGATCTTAAGAAACGTGGAGCCCCACGACATCGTGAAATTCGGCCTGATCCCCGAGCTGGTGGGAAGGCTTCCGGTCACCGTCGCCATCGACAACCTCGGCGAGGACGCGCTGCTCCGGGTCCTGAAGGAGCCGAAGAACTCCCTGACCAAACAGTACGCCAAGCTCTTCGAGCTGGACGGCGTCGAGCTGGAGTTTGAGGACGCGGCGCTTCGCGCCGTGGCGCGGGAGGCGGTGGAGCGCCATACCGGCGCGCGCGGCCTGCGCTC
>CACYBP010000396.1 GCA_902772625.1 Oscillospiraceae bacterium | reverse complement strand
CCGGCGCAGCTTGCGCCGGGTCTTCTTTTGTCTTCAGGCCTTCCGGCCTGCTCTCTTCTGGATAAAGAAAACCCCGCGGCGTGAAGCCGCGGGGATCCTTTGCATCTCGGGAACAGAAGCCTGACTCAGGCCTCTCCTCTCATCTTCGCGAAGCATTCGCTGCAGTAAACCGGGCGATCGGTCTTGGGCTCGAAGGGGACCTTCGCTTCCTTGCCGCAGGCGGCGCAGGTAGCGGTGAAGTATTCCCGGGGACCGCGGGCCGCGTTCTTGCGGGCAGCTCTGCAGTTCTTGCATCTCTGGGGCTCGTTCTGGAAGCCGCGCTCAGCGTAGAATTCCTGCTCACCGGCGGTGAAGACGAATTCAGCTCCACATTCTTTGCATACGAGTGTCTTGTCCTGGTACATTTGGTAAACCTCTCTCTTTGGTGCCCCGAACGGGTTCGATCCCGTCGATAGATGCGTCGCTGCTTCTTCCCGGGTCTCTTCTGCCAAGGGCATTTAATAATATATTGCATAACGGGATCTTCTCCCGGTTACGCCGGTCATTTCGCCAGGCGGATCTTTTCGGATTTGGATCTGATCCGGTACATGGCATTCTGGATGGCCTTCTTTTCGACCCGCAGCCGAACGGCCATTTCATCAAAGCTGAACCCCTCCAGATAGGAGGTCAGCACGCGGTTTTCAAGGGGAGAAAGCTCCTTCCGGATCTTTTCCACCAGTCTTTCCATCTCGTCGCGATAGATCACGATCTCGTCGATGGAGGGCTCGGTGGGATCGGAAAGGGCCTCCGGCGAATCCTCCAGAGATAGAAGCTCTTCCTCCGGAACGTCCTTTTTCCGGTTGTTTCTTTCCACCGCCTGACAAAGCTTCCGGTACACGCAGGTTCTGGCGTAAGCGCCGAAATAAGGGGATCTGCCCCGATCGTAGGTCCGGATCGCCTTGATCAGGCCGAGCGTCCCTTCCTGAAGAAAATCCTCGGATTCCCATCCGGCAAGATATAAAGGCCGTGCCAGAGACCTGACCAGAGGTAGATATCTTCTGACCAGTTCTGTCTCCGCTTCAGCGGCCTCGGGATGGGAGGATTGCGCTCTCTCTATCAGTTTGTCCACCTCAGCCGGAAGTCCGGGCTCTTCGCGATCGTCAAAAGCCATGTTTGCCCTCTCGACTTCCGTAAAGGAATTCCGCGTGTTTGCACACTTCATCGTGGTTTATTATGACACAAACATATTCTCTTGTCAAGGACTAATTTTGTTTATTTTTTTAAATCAGCGAAAGTATAGAAAGAACACAGTCGCTTTTGTGCATATTTTTTTCTTTTCCGGAAAAACGCGTTTCGACCCCCGCCGCGCTTCCCGCGTGATACACTGAGGGCAAGGAAGGAGGCTTCTCTTCCATGACCTATACGCTCTACGCGGACGAGGTGCTGCTTCTGAACACCGTCATCCATTACTTTCTGATGCTTTCCGCCTTGTTGCTTGCGCGAAACGAGATCAGAAGATGGAGGATCCTTCTTTCCGCCGTTCTGGCCTCGGTCTATTCGCTTTTCGCCCTTCTCCCCTCTCTCGGGTTTCTCTACCTGATCCCGATGCGGATCCTGTTTCTTTTTTTCTTTTCGGCGGTTGCCGCGGGGATCAACCGGCGGACCGTGCGTGTGACGGCGCTGTTTTTGCTTCTGACCCTTCTGTTCGGGGGCGCCGTTCTTTCCATGGCCGCCCTGACAGAAGGCGCAAGCCCCCTGTTTTACGCCCGGGGCGCTTACGTGCCGGTATCGCTCCGCGCCGCAGCGGCGCTTTCGTCGCTGATCTGGTATCTGGCCGCGCGGTTATTCCGGGAGGTCGTTCCCCGAAGGGGCGGGATCACGCACGACGCGGTGATCGCGCTCCGGGGAAAGGAAGCCCGGCTGAAGCTGCTCAGGGATACGGGTTCCTCCCTGAGGGATCCGGTCCACAACCGGCCGACTCCTGTGGTGGATCTCAAGGCTCTCTCCCCGGTATTCTCCCGGGAGGAGGAACAGATCCTCCGGGAAGAGCCGCCTGATCGGGCGATCCTCGCTCTGAAGGGCTCCGGGATCGCTTTCAGACTCTTTCCCGTGCGCACCGCCGCGGGAGAAGATCTGCTATTGGGCTTTTCCGCCGACCGGGTCACCCTTGACGGGAAAGTGAAGAAGGGGCTTTGCGTCTGTCTGGCGAAGAAGGGGTTCCTGCCGGCCGAGGGGTTCGACGGGGTCATCGGATGCGATCTATAACGCGGGAGGGAAGAGTATGAGGAAACGCCGTTACGGCTCGGGGCGCCTCTGGAAGCTTTACGGAAGGCTCAGAAGGCTCTGGAGATTCCTAAAGACCGGGATCCCGGAGGGGGTCTACTACGTGGGCAGCGGGCGGAGCCTCCCGCCGCCGCTTTCCCGGGAGGAAGAGGCTTTGCTCCTGGGGCGGGGCGACGAGGAGGCACGCCGCCTTCTCATCGAGCATAATCTGCGCCTGGTGGTCTACATCGCCCGGAAATACGAGAGCGCGCCCGCCTCGGGGGAAGACCTGATCTCCATCGGCACCATCGGCCTGATCAAGGCCATCGAGACCTTCCGGCCCGAAAAGCAGATCAAGCTGGCCACCTATGCCTCCCGGTGCATCCAGAACGAGATCCTGATGTATCTGAGGAAGGTCTCTCCCCTGAAAAGCGAGGTTTCCATCGACGAGCCCCTGAACACCGACTGGGACGGGAACGAGCTTCTGCTTTCGGACGTGCTCGGCACCGAGGAGGACGCGGCGGAGAGGCCGGTGGAGGACAAGGCCGAACGGGAGCTTCTATACGAGGCGGTGGGAAGGCTCCCGGCACGGGAAAGAAAGATCATCGCCATGCGTTTCGGCCTTTACGGGCAGAAGGAGATGACCCAGAAGGAGGTCGCCGACCGGATGGGGATCTCCCAATCCTATATCTCCCGTCTGGAAAAGAAGATCGTATCCAAGCTTCGCAAGGAGCTCTCCCGCGTCTTAAGCCTCTGATCCGGGGGAACACAGGCGAAAACCGCGCCGCAAAAGCGGCGCGGCTTTCGCCCTTTTCGCGTTTTATTCCTGGGTCAGCTCGAGGGATGCCCGCAGGCCGTCCCGGCTGAAGACGTGAAGGGTGATCTTTCCCGGAACGAGACCCGCGCGCAGATACACGATCGCGCGCCCGCGGAAGGTGTCCCTCTCGCGCGCTGAGTAGGGCGTGAGGTCGTCGGGCCTGCCGTTTTCGATCCCAAGGATCTCGGCGTCTCCCGTGATCTGATAGAAGAGCCGCCGGTCGTCCCCCGCGGCCGGGTTCCGATCCCGGTCCAGAAGCGACACCTCCACCTGCGCCACCGACGCGCCGTCGGAGGGGATCCTCTCCCGGTCGGGAAGAAGTTCCACGCTTCGGGCTTCTCCCGCCGAAGAGAGCCTGTCCTCCGCCCCCGGGACGCGCGCGAGAAGCTCGCCCGGCTGATAGGGAAATGCAAACACCGTCCTGCCGCCGTCGGCGTCGGTCAACGTCTTTTTCCCGAGGCTTTCGCCGTTCAGGAAGAGCTCGGCCTCCTGCATATTGGTATACAGGCTGACTTTCACGGTCTCTCCATCGATTCCGGCATAGAGGAACCGGTCGCTCCAGGGGCCTTCCCGTCTCCCCTCTCCGGAGGACACGGCGATCTTCACGAAGGGTTCCTTCGTCCAGAGCGCCCTTCTCTGATAATAGAGCGGCTTTTCGTATCCCGCGAGATCCAGAAGACCCGCCTGGGAGATGCGCATCGGCCATCCGCGGCACTCGCCGAGGAAATCCACCCCTGTCCAGAGGAATTGCCCCGCCACGTAGGGGTTGTCCCTGACCACGTACCAGGCCTCCGGCGCGTGGCCGTTTTCGCTGCCGAGGATGATTCGGCCGGGATAGGCCGCGTGATCCCCCGCGTAGAAATGCTCCCGGTAATTATACCCCACCGCGTCCAGGACCTCCGCGAAGCCCGTGCGGTTGGAAAGCTCGGGGAAGGAAAGCGCCGAAAGCACCGGTCT
>CACYBP010000395.1 GCA_902772625.1 Oscillospiraceae bacterium | reverse complement strand
GAGACCTCCTCCGAGTTCCCGCTGGCCGTGGTGTCTCCCTCCCGCCCGAACCAGACCTTCGGCGTCGGATACACGCCGGAGGACGTTCTGGATCCCTTTGAGACCCGGTCCGCCCTGAACCAGCAGCTGGCGCACCTGCTTTACGACTCGCTTTACGTCATCGACGGAGACGGGACCGTGGTGTCCGGGATCTGCGCGTCGCTCCGGTCCGAGGATCAGACCGAGTACGTCCTGACCATCCTGCCGGGGCTGACCTTCCACAACGGCGACCGTCTGACGGTGCAGGACGTGGTGTATTCTCTCAACCGCGCCCGGCGTTCCTCGCTTTACAAGCGCCAGCTTGCCCCCATCGCCGACGCCTCGGCCGACACGGCGTCCGGGGAGCTGACCCTTCGCCTGAGCCGCCCCCTGGGCTCGCTTCCGGCGCTTCTGGATTTCCCGATCGTCTCCTCAAACGCCTCGGCGGACTACGGCTATTCCCGCTATGCCCTTCTGGGAAGCGGGCGGTATACCATCGACCGGGACGTCCTGGAGGAGACCGAGTATACCTATCTTGAATATAACCCTTCCTGGTACGGCTACGGCGGCCATGCGCCCGCGCTTCCCCGGATCGACCTTTTCACCGTCACCGACAAGGAGGATCTTCTTCGCCGGTATTTCAACAGCGACGTGGACATCCTGTCGCTTTCCTCCTCCATCAACGATCCCATCGTCCTGCACGGCGACGCCGAGCGGCGCGAGGTCACCGGATCCAATCTCTTCTTTCTGGGCTTCAACACGGTGTACGAGTCCTTCTCCTCCGCCGCCGCCCGGCGGGGAGTGGAGCTTCTGATCGACCGGGAAAAGCTTATGGAGGAGATCGGGGCAGACCTTTTCGTTCCGGCGGAATACCCTGTGCGGGCCGAAAGCCGGGTGGCCGGATATCTGGCCCGCCGCTCCTCCGGGGAAAAGCCAGAGGGAGAAGGCGCCGATTCTCCCTTCGCGCTTCTCCGCTCGGCGGGGTTTTCCGACGCGGGGCAGTTCATCACCTTCTCGGGCGGGGAATACACCGTCACGCTGCTCTATTCTTCTGAATCGGACGTCTGCGTGAAGATCGCGGGGTTCGTGCACGCCGCTCTGGAGGAGGCCGGCTTCCGCGTGGAGGACAAGCCCTGCGTTTATGATGATTATATCAAGGCGCTTTACGCCGGAAGCTACACCATGTATATCGGCTCCACCCGCCCCGCCGAAAACTACGATTATTCCTATCTGATCGAAAACGGAGAGCTTTTCGCCTCCCTCTTCCGCGACGTGACCGGAGGCGAGGCCGGGGCGAAGACCGGCGGCGTCTCCCAGGAGACCGGCGAATACCTGGAGGCGATCCGGAAGCTTGATTCCTTCGATCCCCTGTATTTTCTGGATCTCGCGGGGGAGCTTCAGGAGCTCTTCGACAAGGAATGCCCCTTCGTGCCCCTCTGCTTCGACCGGGATACCATCTATCTGCGGGGAAGCTTCGTATCCAACGTGTCGGCCACCGGCCGGGATATCTTTTTCAACGTCGATTCCTGGGTCTCGCCCAACTGAACGAGGTGATTTTGTGAAAGAAGAAGAGGTCGCGCGCATCAACGAGCTGGCGCGCATCAAAAAAGAACGCCCCCTGACCCCGGCCGAGACGGCCGAGCGCAAGGTCCTTTACGAAAAATACCTGAAGGGGATCCGGCGGAACATCCGCTCCCAGCTGGGCACCTACCGGCCGGAGGACTTCGGCGATCCTCCCCTGCCGCCGGAAGAGGGAGCGAAAAAGAATTCCTGACCCCAAAGCCGGAAGAAGGAGAGAAGCAAGATGATCAGATTTGACCTGTACCCGGGCGGAAAACCCTTCGCCCTGACCATGAGCTACGACGACGGGCGGATCTACGACCGCGACCTCGTGGCCATTTTCAATTCTTACGGCATACGCGGCACCTTTCACCTGAATTCCGGCAAGCTGGGGCTTCCGGGCTATCTGACCCCCGGGGAGGTGGGGACCCTTTATCAGAATCACGAGGTCTCCTGCCACACCGTAAACCATCCGTTTCTGGAGCTTCTTCCCCGGGCCGAGGTGCTCCGGGAGATCGAGCTTGACAAAAAGCGGCTGGAGGAGCTTTCCTCCGGGATCGTGCGGGGCATGTCCTATCCCTTCGGCACCTCAAGCCCCGAGGTGATCGGGATCCTCCGCGCCGCGGGCATGGAGTATTCCCGCACCACCCGCGCCACCATGGGCTTTGCCCGCCCCACCGATTACATGCTCTGGGATCCCTCCTGCCATCACCGGGATTCCATGGCGCTTCTCGACAAATTCGACGACCTTCGCGCCCGCCGTCCCCACGCCGCGCAGGGTGCGCTTCTCTACGTGTGGGGCCACAGCTACGAGTTCAACGACAATCAGAACTGGGATCTGATCGAGTCCTTCTGCCGCCGGATCGGCGGAAGGGAGGACACGTGGTACGCCACGAATATCGAGATCCTCGATTACCTCGAGGCGCAGAAGGCCCTGCGCTTCTCCTCCGGGCTGGACCGGGTCTATAACCCCTCCGCGATCCCGGTGTGGATCGACAAGGACGGAGAGGCGGTCCGGGTTGCTCCCGGGGAAACCAAAGCGCTCTAACCTCCCTGCTTCTTCCGGCATACCTGCGCCGTCCCGCGAAAACGCGGGACGGCGTTTCTTTCTCTTTTCGGCAAACAGAGTCTCTTTCCGAAAAACAGACTCTTTTCTTTCTCTTTCTCTTGCTTTTCTTCCCGAAGAAGAGTAAACTTGTAAAAAAGAGCTTTTCGTGAGGACGCCTATGAGTTACGTGTATATCGTCCTGGCCACCCTGATGTTCTCCTTCGTGGGAACGCTGGTGAAGGTCGCCTCCCCCATGGTGCCCGCCTCGGCCATCACCTTCTCCCGCTTCTTTTTCGGAAGCCTGTTTCTTTTGATCCTGTGCCTGGTCACCCGGAGAAAGCCCAGGCTGATCTTCCGGAACAAGTGGATCTGGATCGCCGTGGTCGCCAAGTGCGTGAACTATTTCTGCGAAAACATCGCCCTGCATCAGGGCGTTTCCTTCGGCAACATCGTGGTCTACCCGGTGCAGGCCATCGCCCTCTGTTTCTTTTCCGCCCTGCTCTTCAAAGAGAAGATCGGCCCGCGCAAGATCATCTCCACCGTCCTTTGCGTGTCAGGGATCCTGATCATTTCCTGGAACGGCAACACCCCCGACGTCTTCGTGGGCGACGCCCTGCCCCTGACCCTGCTTTTCGTCCTGTCCGCCGTGGGCGCGGCCGGGTTCGTGCTCTGTCAGAAGGTGCTGGTCAAGACTGTACCCGCCATGGATATGAACCTTTCGGTCTTTTCGGTGGGCGCTCTGGCGGCCGCGGTGCCCATGGGCTTTGAATACGCCGGCTTTTCGGAATTCCGGCTTTCCTCCTTCCT
>CACYBP010000394.1 GCA_902772625.1 Oscillospiraceae bacterium | reverse complement strand
ATCCCGCCCGGCTCTCTGCGGGCGGTGCAGGTGGCCCAGGGCCACGTAGTCAAACCCCTCGAAGATCTCGGAGGACACGCCGCCCTCTCCCCCCACCGTGATCTCTTCGGAATCCGAGGGAGAGGCGCCGAGCACCGTCTGGTGCGCAAGCAGGATCCGCTTTCTCCCCGGCGTGGGCTCCATATGCGAAAGGGCGATCCTCACGGCGTCGTTTTCCCCGGCGATCTCCTCCTCCGGGAAAAACCGGCGCACCGCGGCGGGCTTCAGAAAGGGCAGAAGGAAGATCGCCGCCTTCTCCTCTCCCCGGTCCAGCATGACGGGGATCACCTCGCCGTGATACACCGGCGAGACGTGGATCCCGCTTTTTTCGATCAGCTCGGCGGCGAAGGCCAGCCTTTCGGGGGAATCGTGGTTGCCGCTGATGAGAAAGGTCTCGACTCCCTCCGACGCGAGGCGGGTGAGGAAAGAGTCAAACAGGGTCACCGCCTCGGCGGAGGGGGTGGACTTGTCGTAGATATCGCCGGCAAGGAGAAGCCCGTCGGGCTTTTCCTCCCGCAGGATCCCCAGGATCTCGTCCAGGATATAGCTCTGCTCCTCCAGCATGGAAAACTCGTTGACGCGTTTTCCGAGATGCAGATCGGCCAGATGGATCAATTTCACGTTTCTCATCCTTTCGCGCGGGGCGCGCCTTGCTTATGCCCGTATTATAGCCTTTTCCCGTCTTCCCTGTCAATTCCTCTTCTCCTTTCCGCCCTTTACAAAACCGGGAATTTCTGCTATGATAAGAGGGCGGGGAAAGACGCGGACTCTTTTCCCCTTCCCCTCTTCTTCCGGACCCCAAAGGAGGTATCCATGCGTTACGACGTTCTCGTGGTCGGGGCAGGCCCCGGCGGCATCTTCACGTCCTATGAACTGAAAAAGCTCTCTCCCGCCCTCTGCGTGGGCGTTTTCGAGGCGGGGCATCCCCTCTCGAAGCGCCGCTGCCCCATCGACGGGGAAAAGATCAAAAGCTGCGTCGGGTGCAAAAGCTGCTCCATCATGTCGGGATTCGGCGGCGCGGGCGCCTTTTCCGACGGCAAATACAACATCACCAACGACTTCGGCGGCACCCTGTACGAATACATCGGCCGGAAAAAGGCGCTGGAGCTGATGCGTTACGTGGATGAGATCAACCTTCGCCACGGCGGAGAAGGGACGAAGCTCTATTCCACCGCGGGCACCCGCTTCAAAACCGAATGTCTCCGCAACGACCTGCATCTTCTGGACGCATCGGTCCGCCATCTCGGCACCGATATCAACTACGTGGTCCTGGAAAATCTTTACGACGCCCTGAAGGACGAGGTCGATTTCCACTTCGATTCCCCGGTGGAGACGGTGGAGAAGATCGAAGACGGTTACCGGATCACCTCGGGCGGCGAGACCCATGAGGCCCGGACTCTGGTGATCTCGGTGGGCCGCAGCGGCAGCAAGTGGATGGAGGAGGTCTGCCGCGCCCTTTCCATCGAGACCCGCTCCAACCGGGTGGATCTCGGCGTGCGGGTGGAGCTTCCCGCCGAGATCTTTTCCCACATCACCGACGAGCTTTACGAAAGCAAGATCGTTTACCGCACGAAAAAATACGGCGATCTGGTGCGTACCTTCTGCATGAATCCCCGGGGCGCGGTGGTGACCGAAAACACCAACGGCATCATCACGGTCAACGGCCACAGCTACGAGGATCCGTCGAAAAAGACCCCCTATACCAATTTCGCCCTTCTGGTGGCCAAGCACTTTTCGGTCCCCTTCAAAAACTCCAACGGCTACGGCGAATCCATCGCCCGCCTGAGCAACATGCTGGGCGGCGGGGTGCTTTTGCAGCGGTTCGGCGACCTGATCCAGGGGCGGCGGAGCACCGAAAGCCGCATCCGGGAATCCTTCGTCGTGCCGACCCTGTCCGCCACGCCGGGTGATCTGAGCCTGGTGCTCCCCAAACGGATCCTGGACGACGTGATCGAAATGATCGAGGCCCTGGATAAGATCGCCCCGGGCACCGCGGGCAGCGACACCCTGCTTTACGGCGTGGAGGTCAAGTTCTACAACATGGAGGTCGCGGTAAACGAAAAGCTGGAGACCTGCCATCCCGGACTCTTCGTCATCGGCGACGGCAGCGGGATCACCCACTCCCTCTCCCACGCCTCGGCCAGCGGCGTCTTCGTCGCCCGGGAGATCGCGGGGCGTCTCGCCTGAACCGGCGTCGATCAACAGAATAAGGCAAGCCCGTTTCGCGGAACGCGAAACGGGCTTTGCTGATTTGATAAAAGAATCAGAGGCCGAAGCTCTTTTTGTTCACGAAGACCTCCAGCCCCGGATGGAGCTTGAGAAGCGAGACCGGACAGGCCGTATCGAGAAGGTCGTTTCGGAGATAGAGAAGTCCCTTCTCCTTTCCCTCTCCGTCGGCCAGAAGCAGAAGCGTCTTCCCGCGGAAAAGCTCCCCGACGCCCAGGGTCATCCCGCCCGAGACGGCTCCCGACGCGTGACGAAGCATCTCGTGCCCCAGGGTGGTCTTTTCAAGCGAAGCCGGATGCGCCGAGAGTGAAAGCGCCGCTCCCGGCTCGTTGAGGCCGAGGTGTCCGTTTCTCCCGATGCCGAGGATCACCAGATCCGGATCGGGAAGGGCCGCGTAAGCCCCGGCCACCCGGCAGCATTCGGCGGCGGGATCCTTCGCCTCCGGATCGAAGTGCAGGAAATTCTCCTCCCCGACCCCGAGGGGGCCGAGGAATTCTTTTTTCAGAAAGACCTCGCAGGTCGCCCCGTCTTCCCGGGAAAGGCCGGTCCACTCGTCAAGCTTCACGAAGGTCACGCCCGAAAGATCGAGCTTTTCCCTCAGGATCCTTTCCGCCGCCATCCGGTAGGCAAGAAGAGGCGAATGCCCGGTGGCCAGCACCAGCACCGCCCGGGGATTCTCCCGGATCGCCGAGACGATTCTCTCCGCCGCCGCGGCGCTCATCTTTTCATAGTCGTCAAAAAGCAGGAAGCTCTTCACGCGTCCCACCTCACCAGCAAAGCTCCGGCAGGATCTCCTTCTGCCTTTCGCACATCTCGTCGATCAGGGCCACGGCGTTTTCGTAGGTCGACACCGTGGGGTCGAGCAGCATGGCCTGCAAAAGCTTGTTCTTCGATTTTTCCAGATAGGCCTCCAGAAGGAGCTGATGGATGGCGCCCTGGCGGTTGATCATGGCCGTGATCGCCGCGGGCAGCGGCTCCACCGGCAGCGGCCGGATCCCCTCTCCCGAAAGCTCGCAGGGGCCCTCCACGCACAGACCGGGCAGGATCCCGGGCATCTGGCCCTTGTTCAGAAGGTTCAGGGACGGGATCACGGTCTTCCGGTCGAAGGCGATGGATTCGATGATGGGAATGCCGTATTCAGACGAGCGGTGAAGCCCGCCCTCCAGGCTGAAGACCGCGCGGTATTCCTCCTCCTTGTCCCGGTCCTTTTCGGAGAAGGGGATGGCCGTGGGATTGGAGCAGAAGTCGTAGACGAAGCGCGGGGGCTTGCGGGTTTCCCAGGGGTGCTCGGACGCCGGGTCGAAGAAATACTGGATCTGGGTGCTGGCCAGGAAGGAATCGCTCCAGGCGATATACTCGCCGATGTGATTTGCGCCGGGATAGGGATACAGCCCGAAGGTGCGCAGCATCATCCGGGAAAGGGCCACCTCGTCCCAGCTGGCAAGCCAGTGCGCCTCGCGCTCCTTTTCCTTGAAGAGGGGATAAAGATCCTCTCCGGTCTTTTTGTCCCGGATCGATTGCACCCATCCGAAGTGATTCAGGCCGTAGGCCGTGACGGAAAGCTCCTCCGGCTTTCTTTCCAGGATGCGCGCGATCTGCTCCACGCCCATGTCGTAGCCGTGGCAGACCCCCACCGCGCGGATCTTCGTTTCCTTCAGCACCGCCTCCACCAGCTTCGCCTCGGGATTGGTGTAGTTGATGAGCCATGCCTCGGGGCAGATCTCCTCCATGCGATGAGCGATATGGAGCGTGGGTCCCAGGTTGCGCAGGGTGTGGAACATGCCGCCGGGGCCGCCGTTCTCGCCGTAGATCTGGCGGAAGCCGTAGCGTCTCGGAATGTGGAAATCCATGCTCCAGTAGTGATACCGGTCCACCTCGATGGCGGCCACCACGAAATCGGCGTCCTTCAGCGCCGTATCCAGATCGGTGGTGGCCTCCAGGGTGACCTTCCTGCCCGAAAGGGCGACGGCCTTTTCGGCATATTCCCGGCTGACCTCCAACGCGTGGGAATCGATATCCATCAGGCTGACCGTGAGAGGCACCGTATGGATGCTTTCCGAAAGCAGGATATCCCCCAGGGTCACCGGACAGAAGGAGCAGCTTCCCGCCCCCACCATGACGATCTTGAGCTTTTCATACCTTTTCATCGTACCGTTTCCTTTCTGATTCTATATTGATTGTGCGATTTATCTCCGGTAGAGCATGGCGGCCCCCGCGAGGGCCGGGTTTCTCCCTTCGTAGGCCGGAAGGATCCGGAAGGGCGGGACGAAGTCCTCTTTCCCGTCGAAAAGCCCCTCCGCTCCGCGCGCGATCACCGGGAAATATTCCCGGCCGATCCCGCCGGCAAGGATCAGGATCTCGGGCTTGAAGACCAGAGCGAGGTTCCATATGCCGTTCCAGAGATCCCCGAGGATCGCATTCAGAAGCCTTTTTGCCGCGCCGTCCTTCTTTTCGGCCGCGGCGACCAGAGACGCGAAGCCGGGATAGCCCGCCTTTTCGGCGCGCAGGTTCATCGCCCGCCCCGAGGCCAGACTTTCCAGACACCCTCTTCTTCCGCAATAGCACCTTTCCCCTTTTCCGGTGACGACCACGTGCCCCAGCTCCGGATGGTATTTCCCCGCGCGGTAAAGCTTTTCCCCGTCGTAGAAAGCCGCGCCGACGCCGGTGCCCACCGTCACCGCCAGCACCCGCTTCCCCGAAAGCCCGCGGAGAAGCACCTCGCCGAGAAGCGCGCCGTTGGCGTCGTTGTCCAGCGCCGCCGGAAGCCCGGTGAGCTCCCGGATCCT
>CACYBP010000393.1 GCA_902772625.1 Oscillospiraceae bacterium | reverse complement strand
CTCGTCCCCGACGGCGCCGTAGAAGAGGAAGCGCTCCCGGTCCAGGACCAGGACGAGCTTTTCCTCCTCCGAAAAGGAGAGAAAGAACCCGGGCAGGATCTCAGAAGTGCGCAGGGGGATCTTCCGGTCCTCGAAGCACAGAAAACCTCTTCCGAAGAGAGCTGGGACCGTGAGAAGCGGGGAGAGCGAAAGCTCGGCCCGCCATCCGGAAAGAGCGTCGGAAGCGGGGACTTCGCTCTTTTCAGAAAGCTCCCGCCCCTTCGCGAAGAAGCGCCAGCCTTCTTTTCCGGTCAGGAGGTAAGCGTCCTCGCCGCATTTCACGGCGAAAAAGCCCTTCCGCGTCTCCTCCGGCAGCTCGAGGCTTTCGGGGGAAAGATACCGGGGTCCGGGGGCGATCAGAAGCTTTTGAAGCGTCGTTTCTTCCATGGGGATCACCTGATATACGCGGTGCTGTCCCGGGCCAGAAGCTCGGAGGCGTCGTAGTAATTGCCGAAAGCGCCGTAGGTGTAATTCTCCGGCTTTCCCTCGCCGTTGTGGCCGAAGGAGCGGCCCACGTCGTGCATCCGGTTCAGGTTCATCAGGAAGAAGAGGTTGTTGCCCTGGCCGCGTTCGCGGCAGGCCATCTCCTCGTTGGCGTTGAAGACGTAAACGCCCTCCTTGATCTTGATGTAATCGCCGGGCTCCTCGTAAAGGCGCATCTGATCCCGGCGGCGTCTTTCGCGGAATTCCTCGGTGTCGGGGATCTCCCGGCCGATGAAATCCTGGGGGGAGACGGTCAGGCGGTAATAGCGCTCGCTGGAATACACGTGCACCACAGTCAGGGTGCCGTACTGCCACCGGATGGCCTTTCCCACCAGATCGGCGGTATAGCCGTGCCGGATCTCAGGGACCGTGCCGTCCTCCCTCCGGATCGCGCCGAAGATGATGTGCGGGCAGGGCATCTTCGGATATTTGGGATTGACGCCGATGGTGGTGAAGTTGGCGGTGACCAGGCTCTGCTCCATATCCAGGACGAAGGTCGCGCCGGTGCGGGGCGTGGCGCCGGTCATCTCAAAATTGACGAAATAGGTCACGTCCTCGGGCTTCAGACAGTCGTAGGCGTATTCCTTCTTCTCCTGATCGCTCCGTCCGAAGGTCAGGACCTTCCGGTCCCGGAAGAAAAGCTCGTATTCGTACCCGTCGTCCAGGCAAAGCTCCATCCGGACGCCCGTAAGCTCGAAGCACAGGGGCGGACGGTATTGGGACATGCCCTCGTAGACCGGCGGCTTGGGAAGCTCTTTTTTGACCGTATTTTCCATGGCGAACTCTCCTGTCTCTATAATCAGCGGATGTGATAGGTGCTTTCTCGCTCCAGCGTCTCCCGGGCGTCGTAGTCCCGGCCGAAGGCGCCGAAAACGTAGTTTTCGTCCTCTCCCCGGTCGTTGGTGCCGAAGGAGCGGCCCACGTCGTGCATGTCCTCAAGATCCATCAGGAACAAAAGGCTGTTGCCGTGCCCGCGCATTTTGCAGAGCAGGGTCTCCAGAAGGCTTACCAGATAAAGCCCGTCCCGGATCTTGACGTAGGCGGCGTAATCCTCGTAAACGCCCCGGGGCGCGCCGCTCTTCGGCGGCTCGCGGCCCTCGGCCTTCATGCGCTCGGCCATGCGGCGGAGCCTTTCGGGGGTGAAGGCCACGCGGTAATAGCGCTCGCTGGCATACACGTGCACCACGTCGAAGGTTCCGTAATTCCAGTCGATCGCCCGCCCGGTGAGGTCGGGGGTATACCCGTGACGGATCCCGGGGACCGTTCCGTCCGCTCTCCGGATCGCGCCGAAGACGAAGTCCAGAGAGGGCATCCTCGGATATTTCGGATTATTTCCGAGACCGGCCACGGCCATGGTGACCAGATCCTCCCGAAGATCCAGGACCAGGGTGATCCCGGTCCGCGGGAAGAGGCCGGGCTTTTCGAAATTCACGAAAAAGACGTCCTCCCGGAGCTTCAGGACGTCCGAAGCGTATTCGGTCTCCTCTTCGCCCGTCTTGTGAAAGATCACGGTGTCACGGTTGGTGAAGGCCGCCCGGCGCTCGAATCCGTCGTCCATGACCAGGGTGAATTCCCTTCCCCGCAGTTCGCGGCAGAGGGGCGGGCGAAAGATCGACATGCCCTCGAACTTTCCGGGCAGAAGGATCTTCTCCTCATCCATTTCACGCCTCTCCTTTTTGCCGGCTTTCCGGTTAGCTTCAGAGCTTTTCGGTGCGCTCGGGGCCCATCATGCTGCAGAATTCCACTTCGCCTTCGGTAAGCTCAAGGACGCCCAGCTTCAGGCCGCTCT
>CACYBP010000392.1 GCA_902772625.1 Oscillospiraceae bacterium | reverse complement strand
GCGGGACCCTGAAGCTTCGCGGTTTCAAGAAGATGGTTTCGGAGCTTGATCAGGTCGTTGATGCGGATCTGACCGTCGCCGGTGATATCTCCCAGGATCAGGACGGTGCTCCTCCCGACCTCACTGCCGTCTTCGGTCCTGTATACCACGGTATCGCCGGTGCCGCAAAGCTCGTCCTCGCCCTTTTCGGTCCCGTCGGGCGCACAGAGCGAAGCGGTTACCAGCTCGGTTTTCAGGCTTCCGGCAAGCGTCTTCGACGCGGTCCCGGGTTCCACGCCCCGGACGTATTCGTCGAAGGAGAAGGGATTCTTTTCCTCCCGCACCACGGTGATCTTATAGGTGCGTTTATCACCGTTTTCGGCCGTGGCCGTGATTTTGAGAAGGTTTTCCCCCACCTCCAGCGTCTTTTTCCCGGTGCCGGAGAGCTTCGCCTTTTCATCGTATGCCTTGGCGCGCACCGTAAGCGAATCGACCTCATAAGGCACGATCACGTCGTAGGAAAGGCGTTTCAGATTGAGGGTCGGGGTCAGAGGATAGACCGTTTTCACGGTCTCCTCGCCGTTTTCACCGGTCTTCACGGTCTCGTGCGTGAGAGTGATCGAGGAAAGGCGGTTGTTCGGAGAGCCGTCCTTCATGGGGGCGATCGAGGGTTCGTCGGGCATGCCGGTAAAGACCGGGATGGAAAAGCTGAGATTCAGAGCGCGCATGTCCTCGCCGTAGGCGGTGGCCAGGCGCATGGTCTCGCTGTAAAAGCCGTCCACGTTGGTCATATACTCGTGGGTGTAGGGCTCGTCTCCCTGGACGTTGTATTTTTTCAGATAGATGGTGTCCTGGCCCACCGCCACGTACCGCTTGGCGTAGAAATCGATGCCGCCGTAGATGGCCCTGATCCGGGTGTTCCAGGGTCTTCCGTAGGTGGTGGAGCCGTCGTTGCCGCCCTTGGCGTACCAGAGGCCGTGTCGGATGGCGCTGGAGAAGCGGGCGTTGGCGTAGGCCGCGATATTGAAGTAATTATAATAGCCCGAAAGGCTGGTATCCGTGAAGGTGTTGCCGTCTTCGTCGACGTTTTCGAAGGTGTACGTACCGGAGATGCCCGGGAAATCGTGACCGCGGTTCCCCACCTCCTGGATCACAGAAGATGCGAAGATATAAGGGCTGACGCCCGCGGTCTTCGCCGCATCAAAGAGGACCTCGGCGTAATCGAAGGTCGTGCCGTCGGCCTCTGTTCCGCCCCCCTCCATAAAGGTCCCCTTGATGATCCTCCGCACGCCCTCCACCGTCTGGGTCTTTTCGTCGAAGGTCTCCTTCAGGAAGGCGAAGATCCCCTCTTTCGTCAGGTAGGTGCGCGGGTCCATATAATAAGCCAGGATCTCGCGGGAGGCCAGGACCCAGTTGCCGCTGTCCCATCCGGTGGTCCATTCGCTTGTCTTCCAGTTGTAGGCGCTTCCTTCGGTGGATTTCCAGGAGGAGATCGCGTCGTAATCGATCAGACTTTTCCCTTCCTCCATCTCGGCGTCGAGAGAGGCCGACCAGTCCAGGCCGGTCTTCACGGCGTGGAATTCCCACTGGGGATAGAAGGCGTGGATCACCCGGAGCGCTTCTTTATAGCTTTCCGGGAAGCCCTCTTTGTTCAGCGCTTCCTCAAAGGCCCTGTCGTTCCCGGTTTCGGGCTTTTCACAGAAGGTCACGTACTTGCCGTTGACGTATCCCGAGATCGCGCCGGCATTCACGTGATACCAGGTTTTTCCGTCGGCGGCTTTCTCCTCCCCGTCCACGGTGAGCAGCGCGCCCTTGACCAGAAGTCCCACCTGCGGGTTTTCGCTTCCCGGGGCGCTTCTCACCTTCAGAGAAGAATAATTATCCACGTACCCGTACCGGATCTCCTCGGCGCGCGCGGGTACCGTACTCATAAAAAAGGGCAAAAGAACCAGTACGGCGGCAAGAAGCGCCGTAAGCCTTTTCCCCGCGTTATTCCAAAAGATTCTCATTTTTTACTCCGGTCCGCCTGCGGCGGCAAGAAAGAGGGCGAAAACCCCATCGTTTCAGGTCGATTTCTATTATACAGGCACAGAGCGTTTTTGTCAATGCTATATTGTTACCATTTTGTAACTTTTCGCAAACCCGGTCTTGCCTCCGGTTTTTCGATATGGTACAATAGAAGAAAAGAAGCATCGAAAGGAGTCTTTTCCGTATGCATATCCTCGTGTTTTCCGATACGCACCGCCGCGCCTCCGGCATGATCCGGATCCTCGCCGATCAGAAGCCCGATCTCCTGATCCATCTCGGGGATTTAGAGAGCGATCTTAGAGACGTGCGGGCGGTCTTCCCCTCTCTCAGGATCCTTTCGGTGCCGGGAAACTGCGATTTCGTGCCGGGTGAAGTCATGGAGACCGTGATCGGCGGGTTCCGGTTCTTTCTCTGCCACGGGCATCAGTACGGCGTCAAGAGCGGTCTTGGCCGTCTGAAGGCCGAGGCGAAGCGCCGGGAGGCCCGGGTCGTGCTTTACGGACATACCCACGTGGCCCATCTGGAAGAGGAGGACGGGATCACCTATCTCAACCCCGGCACGGCGTCGGGTTTCGGAAAGCTCACCTACGGGGAGATCCTGATCGATCCCGCGCTCCGCGTCACTCTCCGGGAGGACGCATGATGCGCCTTTCCTGCGACGCGCGAAATCCCGCGAAGCCCGGGCACGTTTTCTTTCTTTCGGCTCTCTCGCTTCTGACCGGCGCCGTCACCGCCCTTCTTCCGGCCGAAACGGTCGCGGCGCGCGTGATCTTCGCCGCGGCAGGTCTCGCGCTTTTCCTCCTGCTGGAAAGCTATGCGCTCCGGTTCACCGCCGTTTCCTTCCGGTATGAGATACGGGAGGAGTCCTTTCTGGTCCTCCGCGTGATCCGGAAGCGTGAAAAGCCGCTTCTTTCGATCCCGCTTCGCGCGATCTACGCCATGTATCCCGTCGGAGCTTTCCCCGCGCGCCACGCCAAAAACGCCTGTCCGACCCTCCGGGGCAAAAACAGCACGGGGACGGCGATCCTCTATCGTGTTCCCGAAAGCGGCAGAGAGCGCGCCGTGCTGATCGAATGTTCCTATTCCTTCGCCCGCGCCCTCAGCCGGGAGGCCCTTCTCGCGTCAGAGCATTCCCCCGGCGATCCCGATCCCTTTTTATGACCGGCCGTTCTTCTCCGGAAGAGCGGCTTTTCTTTGTCCGTAAGGCGAAAAAGAGGAGCTGCGCCTGCCAGAAGAAGGCCCATGAAGGGTTCTCCCCTTCCCGCCGCGATCAGCGCAGCGGCTCCTGCCGCTATGGCGAAGACGATCGAAAAGAAGGCGGTCAGCCTTCTCCCGCTCTCTTCTTTTTCCCGGGAGCGAAAGGTCAGGAGCAGAATCCTCCCGCCGTCAAGCCCCGCCAGAGGAAGCGCGTTATAAAGCGCGATCAGGATCCCCGCAAGCCCCGCCCCGGGTGAAGTAAGCGAGCAGAGCGCCGCGGAAACGAGGTGCGCCGCGGGACCGGCCGCCACCGCGGCGATCTCCTGCCCGTAAGAAAGGCCCGGCGCGGGGATCATGCGGAGTCCGAAGGGCAGAAGCTCGATCCGGGAAAGCTTTCCGCCGAAAAGCTTCACCGCCGCGGCGTGCGCCGCCTCGTGCACGAGAATGGGAAAAAGGAGACCCGGGAGCCTGTCTCCCGTCCCGGAAGCGATCACCAGCGCAAGCGTCAGAAAAAAGGCTGGGTCAATTCCGAAGGTCACGCCTTGCCTTCGCTCCCTCGTGCGTATTGCCCTTCGCCCCCACTGGCACCTTCCGGCGGGATCCTTCTCCGGTCTCTCCGCCGTCCTTCCGCAACGCGTCGGGGAAGACGGCCTGTCCGATCACGCGAAGGTTCTCTTCCACACGCGCCGCGGCGTATTGGGCCTCGCGGATCCCCCGGTCAGCCAGAAGAAGCTCTTCGAGCTTTTCGCCGGGTATGCTTCCCGTCCGGATCAGGAAAGCCGCCAGCATCACGAGCATCGCGGCGCCCAGAAGCTTTGCAAGCTCCCGGAGCGTTCCCCTTTCACGGTGATCGTAGGAGCCGCGGCGTCTTCTTTTCTCCTCCAGAAGCTCCAGCTCTTTTTCATCTGTTCCGAAAGGCTTACCGAAAGTTTCGAGCATTCTCTTCTCCCCTTTGATTTTGCTTGCATTTCGCCGGTCTCTATCGTATAATCTACCAAAGGACCTTAAGCGATTCTTATGCGGAAAGGAACGAAACTATGCCTTGCCAGATCGCGTTTTACGGCTCCCCCGCGGAATACGCGCCGCTTTTCGGCGAACCGGGAGCCGTTCCCGGCGTTTCTTTCGCGGCGGTGATTCCGGCGGGAAAGGACGATGACCCCGCGGCGTTTCCCGGCGTCACGCGCTTTTCATCCCTGAAGGAGGCTCTTTTGGCCCTTCCGTTTCTGGAAGGCGCGGCGTTCAGTCCGTCGCTGCAAGATAACAGGGACGGTTTCTTTGAAAACGCGGCGCTGGCGCTTTCTTACGGAAAACACCTTTTCGCGAAGATCCCTCCGGATCTTCCCGCCGCAAAGGCAAAAGAGCTTTTGGAACTCGCCAAAGCCTCCGGCTCGCTTTTCTTTCCGTTTGTGCCCGGGATCGGTTCCGCGAGCTTTCAGACCGCAAGAGAACTGCTGTCCGCCAGGGCCTTCGGGGAGATCCTCACGGTTTCAGAAGAAAGCCCGATCCCTTCTTCCCTTCCGGAAGAAGGTCTTCCCGAAAGCCTCCGGGAGCTCTTTCTCCCCGCGCTTTTCCGGATGCGGCTCCTCTGCGGAAGGCCCGGAGCTGTCTCGGCTCTTTACGTCCGGAGCGGTGAAGCGCGCGCCGAAGGCCGTCTTTCCCCCGACGCGGCCCTTTTGCAGCTCGTCTTCGATACCGGCGCGGCCGCATCGGTCCTCTTCCGGCCGGGATCGGCTGATAAGATCTCCCCGTCCCGGCTTCTGATCGCCGGAGTTGATGAATCGACGGTCGTCGATCCGGAGTTCTCCTCAAACGGGGATTCCGGCGACGCCCTTACGGAGTATGCCGAAGAGGTCCCTTCTTTGCAAAGAAGCGAGCTTCAGGCGTCGTTTGAGGAGTTCCTGAATGCCCTCCTCACCGAAGAGCCGCGCGCCGCGCTTCCTCCCGAGGCTCTCTTGTTTCCCGAGCTTCTCCGGATCTCCGACGCGGCCGTCTCCTCCGCGCTTTCAGGCGGAGCGCAGGTGACCCTGCCCCCATCCTCCTTCTGAAGTCCTTCCCGCGGGATCAGGGTGCGCAGATACCTTCCCGGCCTGTATCCCCAGGCATAGGCGGCCGCGGCCGCGACGATCCCTCCCGTCAGGATCCCGAGCAGGATACCCGGCAGCTCTCCGCCCAAAAGGCGGATGGCTGCCTTTTCACATAAAACCGCGGGGACGGTCAGGAAGAGCGGCCCCAGAAGAAGCCTCCGGGCCGAAAGCCGCAGACGCAGACCGATCGCAAGCCTTAGGAGGTTGATAAGCGCCGGAAGAGCGCTTCCCGCCGCGGCGCCGATCACCTCTGCCCTGACTCCTACGGCGGGATCCCCGGCGAAGAACCACACGAGAGCGAGGTGCAGGATCCCGCCCAGAAGACCGCTCGCCATCGCAAAGCGATGCTTTCCGTAGCCCGTGAGGATCGACGAGGAGACGGTCTGAAACGCCATGGCCACACATCCCAGCGCCATGAGAAAAAGGGTTTTCCCGTCGACCTCCGCGCCGAATACCGTCTTCACCAGAAAAGGTCCCGCCGGGATCAGGAGAAACGAAAGCGGCATCGACGCGAGGGCGGCGATCTCCAGCGCACGCGCCGCTTTCCTTCCGGCGTCCGCCCTCTTTTCCACCGCCATGCTCCCGGTGATCCGGGGCGCCACCGCGGCCCCCACCGGATAAACGAAGGTCAGGGGAAGAAGCATCAGAGGAAAAGCCATTCCCGTGATCCTTCCGATGGCGCTCAGAGCCTCTTCCTCGGAAAGTCCCGCCGTCATCAGTCTTCCCGGAAGGATCAGGGTCACCGACGAGGCGATCAGATTTCCCGCGAGCGCCGAAAGCGACACCGGAAGGGCAATGCGGATCACCCCTCCCGCGATCGGGCGCGGAAAGGGCGGCCCTCCTTCTCCCCGTTCCCGATAGATCCGGGTCAGGGTGACCGTCATAAAAAGCGCGCTGAACACCTCGCTCGCCGTCATGCCGAGAATCACGCACTCCGCGGATGCAAGAGGCGTCTCCGGTTTCAGAAGAAGGATCACGGCGCACACCGCGCCGATGCGGACGATCTGCTCCGTGATCTCAGAGACCGCGGGCGCTCCCACGTGCTTCAGCCCGTAGCAGGCGTTCTTGCATAGGTTTTCAAATCCCGTAAGGAAGATACAGGGAAGGAACAGAAGCATCGCGCGTCCGGTTTCCGGTTTTCCGAGGAGAAGCGACGCCGCCTTTTCATGCCCGAAGATCAGCGCCGACGCCATCAGCGTGAAGAGAAGGACGAAAAAGGCCGCACCGGCTGAAAAGATTCTTATAAGCGCTCCGGATGAGCCGCGGGCGTCGGCCTCGGCCGTGAGATGATTCACCGCCGCGCACACCCCGGCGAGGGCCACCGACGTGATGACGCCGTACACCGGTTGGATCAGGGAATACATCCCCATCCCCTCCGCGCCGATGAGGCGGGACTGCAGAATGCGGTAAAGAAAGCCCAGTCCCTGCAGCACGACGCCCGAAAGCGCCAGGATCGACGCGTTATAGAATACCGAACGCCTGCTGATTGGAAATAGCCGCTTCATCCGATCCCCCCTCCCCGGACTATATTCCGGAAGGCGGGGAAATATCCGCACAAGATAACGTCTGCGCCTCTTTGAAGACTTTGTAGGAATGTCGGTCCTGGTTGATCGGCGCCGTTTCATACGAAAAACGG
>CACYBP010000391.1 GCA_902772625.1 Oscillospiraceae bacterium | reverse complement strand
GGTGAAGCTTGCCGATCTGCGCCACAACAGCGACGTTTCCCGCCTGGAGCCGGGACAGGTGAAGCCCGAAAGACTTGAAAAGTACGCCGCGGCCATCGCCCTTCTGGAGGAGGATGCGTGAAAAACGGGCGGCCTTCCGGCAAAAGACCGGGAGATGATGAGAGATTGCCGATCCGGCAGAAGCCCGGTATGGATTTGCGGCGAACGGTATGGTATAATGACTTAGAGCAGCTTACAAAAGCGCGTATTTGATATCAGAATTGCTTATCTGTAAGCGGCATTCCCGAAAGACAACGGTATAATCAGAGAGGGAAAGGCGGACAGGAACGAATGGCGGCGAGAAATGATCTGGAGAAATGGACGAATGCGCTTCTGGACACGGGAAAGCGCAATAATCTGATCAGCTTCAAGAATCCAAAGTCGCTTTCTGCGGAGATCGTTTTTCCGGAAGCCGGGAGCGTATTCGGAGGCTGCACGGAGGGAAGAGAATTCACGGTATTCGATCCGAAGATCCATGAGGAGGATCCGGACGAAGAGGAAACCGGGGACGCCCGGACGCATATGACGGTGAAATTCGGCAGAGACGAATTCATCAAAGCTTATAGGCCGAAAGTCGAGAGAGATCCGTCGAAGCTTCTCGCCTACGCGCAGACCGACAATCCGATCACCGCCGTCAGGAACATTGCAAAAAAGGCGCGAGAGATCCAGGAGGAAACGGGTATTGATCCCGCCTATCTGGTTTTTGACTTTGTTTTCTGGAGAGAAAAAGAAACGTCCGAGCAGTTTTACCGGGCGCCTCTTCTGCTGGTGAAGGTGTCGGTGGAGACCAAAACGGTGCTTGATCCCGTGAAGATCCGGATCGAAGACGACGACGTCTTCGTGAACCCCGCCTTCCGCCAGCTTCTTTGGACCGAACGGGGGATCGATCTGCCGGAATACGAAGACGGCGATACACTTTCGGAATACGCGGAGAAGGCCAAAGCCGTCATCGACAGGCTGAAGCTCGGATGGAGCATCGAAAAGACGTGCAAGCTGAGCATTTTCTCCTTTATGAAAGTCAATATGTACGAGGATCTGAAAAACCACCCGGAAAAGATCCTTGCAAACGAAAACGTCAGGGCGATCCTGAGGGAGGAGGACGGGAGCCATTCGGGAGGACTGTCCGGCCTGCAGGAGAAGGTCGTGGAAAACCCGCTGACCGATCTGCATACGGTGGTGGACGCGGACTCCAGCCAGATCGAGGCGATCGAAATGGCGAAAAGAGGGCGGAGCTTCGTGCTTCAGGGTCCGCCGGGGACCGGAAAGAGCCAGACGATCACGAATATCATTGCGGAATGCCTTTATGACGGCAAAACCGTGCTTTTCGTATCTGAAAAGCAGGCGGCGCTGAACGTGGTCTATGATAAACTGAAAAAAGCCGGGCTCAATGATTTCTGCCTGGAGCTTCACAGCCATAAGGCGAACAAGAAAGCCGTGATCGATGAGCTGAACCGCACTTTGGAGCTTCCGCGGAGGGGCGTTTCCCCCTCGGCCGAGGAGGAGATCCGGCAGAAGAAAAACGCGCAGGCAAAGCTGGATTCTTACGCGGAAGCGCTCCACAGGGTGAGAAAGCCGATCAACCGCTCTTTGTATCAGCTTTTCGAAGGCTATTCCCGGAACAGAGCTTATCCGGAGCTTCCGGTGGTCATACACGGCGTGCAAACGAAGGGACAGGAGTATCTGCAGAGTGCGTCCGACCTTCTGGAAGAGTATGCGGAATGCGTTCCGCTGATCGGCACGGATTATCGCAAGAATGCCTGGTACGGATTCACGGCCGGCAATCTGGATTATGAAAGAGAGCTGCAGCTGAAGGAAGATCTCGGGCGGCTGAACGGCGGGTTCCACAGCCTGAAGGAGGAGGCGGGTCATCTCAGGGAAGCGTACGGAGCAAACGCGGATACGTATCGGGAAACGGTCCGGTGGCAGGCGCTGCTCAATTATCTTGCCCAGTCCGACGTTATCATGCCGCCGCTTCTTTCGCGGGGCAACAGGGAACGGGTGCAGCCTTATATCCAAAGGATACAGGAGCTCAAAGGGCTTCTTGAACAGGAAAAGAACGAGCTTTGCGCCTATTGCAGCCTGGATATATTGCAGGCGATCGACGGGGCGGCGGCTTACCGGCGGCTTACCGAAGAGTTTTCGTCTTCCTTCTCCCGCCTTTTCAACCGGGAATACAAAGAGATCGTTTCCACGGTTCAGACCTATGCGAGCAACAGAAGAAAGCCCGATTATCAAAAGCTTCTGGATATAACGCGCGCGATCGGCAGGATCCAGGCGATCGAGACAGAGCTTCAGGGTCAAATGCGGGAAATCTCCGGATATCTCGGCAGCTGCTACCGGGGGGCGGATACCGAATGGGGCCGGGTATGGGAAGACCTGAACAGGCTGAAGGACTACGATAACGGAGAGGCCCAACCCTTCGGAGACCTGCCGGGTCTGAGTATGATCGGTTATCCGCAGACACAGGCGGGATTCAGGGACGCCGCGGTGCGGATCGGCGATCTGATCAGATCGGTGAACGAAGCGAAAACCCGGGTGTCGCAGCTTTTCCGCAGGGGAGAACTGGATCTTGAGCAAGGCAAATACACGGATTGCCTGAAGAAGATCGCCGCGTGCTATGCGAACTTTGATAAGCTTCCGGGCTGGAAAAACTTTCTCGAAGTGAGAGGAAAGCTGATCCAAAGCGACCTGATACACATCGTGGACTCTTCGATCGACGAGGGCCTTGCCCCGGAACAGCTGGCAGGCGCTTTCCGGCGTGCCTTTTATAAGCAGTGGATCGGGAGCGTTCTGAATACGGAATCCGGACTCAGGAGCTTTTCCGGTGTAAGCCAGACGCAGACGGCGAAGCTTTTCGCCGAAAAAGACCGTCTGCAGTATAAGATCAATAAAAACAGAATCCACGAGACGCTTTCCGGAAAGCGCCCCGATCTGGATTGGTCGGCTCAGGGCGGCCTGGTGACAAAGCTGCGCCGGGAGGGGATCAAAAAGAGAAAACAGATGCCGATCCGGAAGCTCCTTGCGGAGCTTGGGGAACTGGCGCAGACCTTAAAACCGTGCTTTCTGATGTCGCCCTTGAGCGTCAGCACCTATCTGGATCCCGATACGATCTCGTTTGACACGGTGATATTCGACGAGGCGTCCCAGATCTTCCCCCAGGACGCGATCGGGTCGATCTACCGGGGCAGACAATTGATCGTGGTGGGGGACAGCAAGCAGATGCCTCCGAGCAATTTCTTTACCGCCACAGCCAGCGGGGAAGAAGATCCGGACGAGGAGGAAACGGCGGCGAATCCCGGCGATTACGAATCGATCCTGGATCTGTGCGAAGGCGTGTTCAGCACCAAGACGCTTCTGTGGCATTACCGAAGCCATTATGAGCAGCTGATCGCCTTTTCCAATTTGCATTTTTACGACAACCGTCTGACGACCTTCCCCTCGGTCAAGAAAGACAGAGAGGGGATCGGCGTGGATTTTTACCCGGTGGAAGGCGGCGTCTTCGACCGCAAGAGCAAGACCAACCGGAAGGAAGCGGAATACGTCGTTAATCTGATCTACAGGAATATGCAGGACTATCCGGACCGGAGCCTGGGCGTCGTAGCATTTTCGGCCGCGCAGCAGGATCTGATCGACCGGCTCCTCTACCAAAGGCGCGCGGCGGATCCCTCCAATGAGGAATTCTTCAGGGGGGACAAAAAAGAGCCCTTCTTCATCAAGAACCTGGAAACGGTTCAGGGCGACGAGAGAGACACCATTATTTTCAGCGTGGCCTACGCCAAAGACAGCATGGGCCGGTTCATTCAGAATTTCGGCCCGCTGAATAAGCAGGGCGGCGAGAAGAGACTGAACGTGGCCGTGACGAGAGCGCGGGACAACGTCCAATTGGTTTCCTCGATCCGCTGCACCGATATCGATATTTCCAGGTCGAAAAACAGCGGCCCGGCACTCTTGCGCGCCTATCTCGATTACGCGGAGAGAGGAGAAGACGCGCTGGAACGCACGCTTACCGTTGCGGAAGAAGACCGGTTCGATTCGCCCTTTGAGGCGGAGGTATGCGATTTTCTCCGGGGAGAGGGGTACACGGCGGATACGCAGGTGGGATGCTCAGGGTACCGGATTGACATCGGCCTCAGAAGGCCGGGAACGTCGGACTATCTCATGGCGATCGAGTGCGACGGCGCGTCGTACCACAGCTCGAAGAATGCGCGGGACCGCGACGAGCTGAGACAGAGCGTTCTGGAAAGCATGGGATGGAAATTCTACCGGGTATGGTCCACCGACTGGTATAAGAATCGGGAGGCGGAAAAGGCGCGTCTGATACGCGCGGCGGAGGAAGCGATCCGCGGCGCGGACGAGAAAGAAACCCGGGGAGAACGCACGGAAAACGGTGAAGACGATCCGGAGGATCACACAGAGTTCTTTCCGGATACGGTCATAAAATCGCCTTCGCTGCAGACCTACCGTGAGTTGGACGCCGCTGCAATCCTTCGGAAATATAACGGCCGGATGACGCCTACCGTCCTGGAGATCCTACAGACCGAAGCGCCCTTGTCCGAGGAATACCTTGTGAAAAGGCTTCTGCCTGCGCTGGGCAAAGAAAAAGCGACGAAGGCGCTTGTCAAAAGCGTTCATGAAAAGATCTTCTGGTATAAGAGTCAGGGAATACAGTATCGCGGCGGCTTCCTGTATCTTTCCGGAATGAGCGAGTATCCTTTCCGGGTCCCCGGAGACAAGCGTGAGATCCAGTATATCGCCCTGGAAGAGCTGGCACAGGGGATGTATATGATGATCACGCAAAACGTGGCGATCACGCGGGACGATCTGTATAAGAGCATGACCCTGAAGCTTGGCTTCAACAGGACCGGAAACAACATCGCGGAACGGTATGACAAGGCATTGAACCTTCTGATCCAAAGCGGAATGGTGACGGATCAGGACGGGATGCTGTCTGCCGGGCGCAGGGAACCGTAAGAAGAATACCTCGCTTCCTCCCGAAAGCGTCTTAATGCGGAAACGGACGCCGGGACGGATGGCAGAGGGGTCACAGTGTGAAAGGAGTGACACGATGGTAAAAAAGATCCCGCTTTCTTTCAGGGTCGGGTTCGCCCCGGCGGCCGACGCCGTGCCGG
>CACYBP010000390.1 GCA_902772625.1 Oscillospiraceae bacterium | reverse complement strand
TCTGCGCGCACGAATCGGCTCTCCGGGACGGCGAAGCCGTGATCGTCCCGCGCTTCTGATGGCAAAACGACCTGCGGCCGCACGCCCGAAGGCGCGCGGCCGCTTTTTTCTCATTCGGCGGATCCGTCTCTCGTCAGATCCTTGACCCACTTGTATTTCCGGAAGCGCAGCATCACCCAGGGGATCTTTCCCACCTCGTCAAGACAGGTGCAGGCGTACACGGCGTACACCGGCCATCCGAACACGAAAGCGCCGAGGAAGGCCAGGGGCACCGCGATCCCCCACATGGTGACCGCAAGGCTGTACATATCGAAAAGGGTGTCTCCCCCGCCGTCCAGAACTCCGTTGATGGTGACCGTGTTGACGCACCGGCCGATCATGTAGAACGCCATGATGACCATCATCCCGGTGAGATAGCTCCGGGCCTCGTCGGTGAGGATCACC
The DNA here is from genome assembly GCA_902772625.1 of Oscillospiraceae bacterium. GTDB lineage: Bacteria > Bacillota > Clostridia > Oscillospirales > QAMX01 > RUG11797. The sequence continues at coordinate 7,023 of CACYBP010000390.1, read as the reverse complement.
ATCCGCACCACCAGCGGCGTCAGGGCCAGGATCAGGGCGGTGGAAACGAAACCGATCACCCAGGAAAGATTCTTCAGACGGATGCCGTAGGCTCTTCCCACCTCCAGCCGCCCCGCGCCGAGCTCGTTTCCCACCATGATGCCGGCGGCGCTTCCGATGCCGTTGCAGGCGCAGCAGATCAGATCGCGCACCACCGAAGAAACCGAGTTGGCCGCCGCGGCGTCGGCCCCCATGTGGCCGATAACCGCGGTGTAGGACGTGAAGCCCACCCCCCAAAGCAGGAACGCGCCGAGAAGCGGCAGACACTGCTTCCGGAAGTCGGTCCAGAGCTCCTTTCTCCACCGGAAGAAGCGCGGAAGATCCGGGCGGACGTGTTTTTTCCCGGTCGATACGAGAAGACAGAGAAGAAGCTCAATCGCGCGGGCGAGTGTGGTGGCCAGAGCCGCGCCGCGGAAGCTCATGGCCGGAAGGCCGAAGAGGCCGAAGATGAACACCGCGTTCAGAAGGATGTTGATCACCACGGCGCCCGAGCTGATCAGGACGCTTTCCCGCACGTGGTCGGTGACCTTCATCACGGTGAGATAGCATTGGGAGATCCCGGTGAGGAGATAGGACCAGCCCGCGATCCGGAGATAGTCGGCCCCGATGGAGATCAGGGCTCCGTCGTGGGTGAAGGCCAGCATCAGCTGCCCGGGCACAAGCTCGCAGGCGGCGAAAAACAGCAGCGAGATCGCCCCCGAAAGGGCGAGGATCAGGTTGAAGATCTCCCGCACGACGCCCTTCGCGCCCTTGCCGAAGTACTGCGCCCCCAGGATCGAGCCCGCCGTGGTCACCGCGCCGAGAAACATGTTCTGCACGAACTGCACCTGGGTCGCCAGCGACACCGCTGTCATCTCGGCCTGGGCCACCCTCCCCAGCATCAGGGCGTCCCCCGCCGCCACCGCGGCCAGCATCAGGCTCTGAAAGGAGATGGGCAGCGCGAGCTTCCAGAGCTTCCGGTTGAAGGTCTTTTTATCCATGATCGCTTCTTGCATAGAAAACGTGATCCTCTCTTTTGGTTCCGGTTTCCGCCGGGTTCCATTATACCCGTTGACGGGACGAAATGCAATATGATAGTATATAGTATAGAGAAAAGTATCCGCTTTTTCGGGACCGGAGCGGTCGGGAAAAACGTGCCGCGCGCTGCGAAGGAGGAGGAACGCCGTGCTGGAGGAGCTTTTTGCCCGCGCATCCATCAAAATCTACGATTACGGCATCCACCGGCGGCGGGAGATGTCCTCCACCGGGCGGGTCTTTCCCTTTTACGTCATGTCCTATCTTTCCAGGGGGCACGCCGTTTTGCGCGTGCCGGGACGGGAGATCGAGCTTTCTCCCCGGAGCGTCATCATGATCCCGCCCGGCGTCCCCCACGATCACGTGATGGCAAGAGCGGAGGAAAGCGTTTTCTGGTGGTGGCATTTTGATTACAAGGTCTACGACGCCGTGGATCTTCTGGCGCTTTTCCGGCTTCCACTGGTCCACACCGTGGAGGATAACGACCGGTTCGAGGCCCTGTTCCGTCAATATAACGACGCCATCGACTTGCCCGATTCCATTCCGAACACCCTTTTCCGGATGGCCTCCACCTTGGAGGTTTTGGGAAACCTTCTGGAGGAGCTTATGGGCGACGACGCCCGGGAGGGGATCTCCCCCGTGCCGAAGGTCTTTCTGGATATTCTGAGCGACGTGGTCTCCTGCGTCGGAAAGCCTCTGGAGCTTTCCTCCCTCGCCTCGAAATACAGCATGCATCCCACCTATATTTCCAACCGCTTCACTTCTTACTTCGGCGTTTCCCCCATCAGACTCCATCACCGTCTGATGATGGAAAACGCGAAGGAGCTTCTCAAAAGGCGGGAAAAGACAGTGGGCGAGGCGGCCGAGATGCTGGGCTATTCCGACGTGTCCTCCTTCTCCCGTGCCTTCAAGACCACCTGGGGCGTTTCTCCGGCCGCCGTGCGCGCGGGAGACGCGCCTCTCCAAAGCGTGCGCATCGACCTGTAATACTGTCAAATCTACAAGTAATCCCGTCATTGCATTTCCCGCGTCCTCCGCCGATAATGGTATTGTCTACCGTAAAAAGGCGCAGGTAACGCGGGATTTTTGTCTTTTTCGCGGTCCGGGTCAAAAAAGCAGAGAAAGGGTGTCATCATGCCAAAGGAAATCCTTTCCACCCGTCCTCACTCTCTTGAATACGCGTTCTACGAGGAGCCGTCTCTCGCCCCCGACGAGATCCGCGTCAAGGTGGATTTCGCCGCGCCGAAGCACGGTTCCGAGCTGCATGGCTGGAGAGCCGATCCCTCTTCCCCGGCCCGGGATTTCGATCCCGTGACCGGATGCTTTCTGGAAAAGCCCCGGGAGGAATCAAAGGGCGCTCCGCCGGAGATCTTCCGCCCCGGCAACATGTGGGTCGGGCGCGTCGTCGAGGCCGGAAGCGCGGTATCCGCCTTTCACGCCGGCGACCGCGTCGCGGGTTACGGAAGCCTGAAGGAGACCCAGACCGTAAAGCCGGGTCTCATAAGCGAGCCCGGGCTCGGCTTCTGCGTGGACGTGCTGAAGGTCCCGGAGGAGATGAGCTGGAAAAGCGCGGTGTGTTACGATCCCGCCCAGTTCGCCATGTGCGGCGTGCGCGATTCCATGCTCCGGCTGGGCGACGCGTGCCTTGTCACCGGGCTCGGCGCGGTGGGCCTTCTGGCCGCCCAGATGGCGAAGCTTCAAGGCGCGGGGCTCGTGATCGTATCCGATCCCATCGCCCGCCGCCGGAGGATCGCCCTGGAAAACGGGGCCGACGTCGCTCTGGATCCCGCAGCGTGCGACGTGGGGCTGGAAGTCAAACGCCTCACCGGGAATCGCGGCGCCGACGCCGTGATCGAGACCAGCGGATCCTATCCCGGGCTGCAGACCGCCCTGCGGGGAGCCGCTTACGGTTCGCGCATCGCCGTGGTGGGCTGGTTCCAGCCCTGCCGGGGCAATTTCGATCTGGGGCTGGAGGCCCACATGAACAACGCCTCGATCTTTTTCTCCCGCGCCTGCTCGGAGCCGAACCCGGACTATCCCCGCTGGGATTGGGAACGGATCCGGAAGGAATGCTGGCGGCTTCTGGTTTCCGGGGCGCTTCGCGCCGAAAACATCGTGGATCCCGTCGTTTCCTTCGACGAAGCCTCTGCGGTCTACCTGGACGTGGCGGACAGAAACCCCGAAAAAAGCGTCAAAATGGGCGTGCGTTTCTGAGGAAAGCGCCCTTTCATCGAAAGGATATCAATAATAGAAAGAAGGTCGTCCCATGCGCAAATCTCTTTTCGCATCCCTCCTCCTGGTTCTGATGCTCCTCTCGCTCTTCACCGCCTGCGGAGGCAAAACTCCCGACGTGATCGCCGCGGAGGAAGCGGCCGCCGTCAATCTCGACACCATGACCTGGACGCTTGAGGTCGAGGGCGGGAACGTCACGAGCTACACCCGCGCCGACGCCGAAAAGCACGAGCTTTCCAAAATGTACGTCAGCATGCCCCGCTCCTGCGAGCCCGGCGGCAACGGCACCGGATGGATCCAGATGGGCTTCCAGATGTCCGGGATCCTCATGCGCGAATTTCTGGAGGACGTGGGCCGTCCCGACGCCAAGAAGGTCACCTACGTGGGTCAGGACCTTTACGGCGAGGAGATCACTTTTGACATTGAGGGCGAGCTTCTCCAGAGCGACGACGTGATGATCGGATGGATCATGAACAAGAAGGATCTGCTTCTCGACACCTGGACCTACGTCGGCGTGTGCGGCAACGCCAATCTGAAGGATTTCACCTGCTGCAATTCGGTGAGCAAGCTGATCATCGAGTGAGCTTTCCCCGGAAGAGAAAAACGCCGGGCCGGTCGGACCGAAGTTCGACCGGCTCGGTTTTTTATTCTCCTGTTTCTATGCGCTTTCAGGCCCTTCCGGCCTTTTTCGCAAAATACAGAGCTGCGTCCCGGCCGCTTTCGGCCGCCATGGGAAGCCCGCCCGGAAGCCGGAGCCACTGTCCCGCAAGCCTGACGTTCCGGAGTCCCGGCACGCGCCCCGAAAGCGCCCGCGGCGCAAGTCTTTCGGGAAGCGTGAAGCTCATAAAGGACCCGATCTCCGACGCCACGTAGCGTTTATAGGAGGCCGGCGTCCAGGCGTCCAGAAGCGAAAGCTTTCCCCGAAGCTCGGGAAAACGCCTGAGAAGGAGGGCTTCCTCCTCCCGGCAGAGCCTTTCTTTCAGCCGGCGGTAGGCGTTAATGTCTCTTTCCCGGAGGGCGATGAAGGCCTTCGCCTGTTCCTCGCCGAGATAGATCATGGTCTGGATCAGGCTCTTTCCCGCGGGGGCGGTCTCCTCCTCCCCCGAGGCGTTCCGGAGAAGCATCGCCCTTCCCCGCGCCTCCTCCGGGAAATCCCCGGGCAGGGGAAGGATCAGGTCTCCCGTGAAAGGAAGAGACGGGGTCTCGGCGGCAAACGCCGCGTGAAAGGCCGAAAAGCGCCGGAGAGCCGGGTTTTGATACTGCTTCTGCAGATCGCGCGGCATGGGTCTTTCCAAAAGCTCCCCGAAGATCCGGGCGGGATCCAGGGTCAGGATCAGGTTGTCGGCGGGAAGCCGGCTCCCGTCCCGGAAGACCACGGCTTTCGCCCGGCCGTCCCCGGTTTCGATCCTTACGGCCTCCTTCCCGGGAAGCAGGGCGCCTCCGGTCTCCAGAAAGCGCGCGGTCATGTTTTCGGCCATGGCCCGGGAACCGCCCCGGGGCAGATCGCCGTCCTCCCCGGTGAAGACCGCCATGGTGTAGATAAGCGCCAGAGCGCCGAAGCCCTCCGGCATGAAATCCCTGAGGAACCGGCGGATCAGGGGATGCCGGAAGCGCTCCGAAAGGCCCTCCGCCGAAAGTAACGCGTACCGGACAAGCTCCGGTGCGGAAAGAAGCGCCGGAAGAAAGCCCCTTTTCCGGTCGCAGCCGGGGCCGCCCACGCCCTCGAGATCCCGCATGGCCGCCACCGCGCGGCAAAGAGCGCTGATCTCCTTTTCCTCCTCCGGCGCCAGGGCGAGGAGCCGCTTTTCAAAAAGCGAGGGATCGCGGGAGAGCGAAAGGGTCTCTTCCCCCTCCACGGCCGTAAAGAGGCAGTCCCGCTTCCGGATCTCCTCACCGCCCCTTCCCAGGACACCGAGATCCTTCCAGAGCTTATAAAGCGCGGTGCGCGGATTGGTGCCGGTCAGCCAGTGGATACAGTTGTCGACGGTAAAGCCCCTCCGGTCCCAGGCCGAAAGGCATCCGCCCGCCACCGGCAGGCGTTCGCAGACCGTGGCGCGAAGTCCCTTCAGGCCCGCGTAGATCCCGGCGGAAAGGCCCGCGACTCCGCCGCCTATGATCAGGACGTTTTCCATTTTTCTCCCTTTTGATCCCCTTCCGGGGATGATTTCAAGCGGCGCTCTTTTTCCCCATGCCGTTCCGGAGAAGGTCGATCCCGCGATAGATCAGGGTCACAAGCGACGCGTAGATCCCCAATACCGCGATCCCGGGCAGAAGATAGAGACAGGGCACCGGGATCCAGCCGTAAAAGAGCTCCAGAAGAGGATTGCCCTCGGTCTCCACCGTGTAAAAATAATTGGCTCCGGGATAAAGGCCCGTCGCCCGGAAGAGCATGCTGATCCCGAAGGCCGCCAGCGCCACCCCCGCGAGGGTCAGGGCGGCCGCCGGGATATCCCGGAAGCGAGGCTTGTAAAACCCGAAGGTCGCCAGAGACAGCGCCATGATCACGATCATGAAATGGGTGCCGAAATACCCCAGCATCCGCGGAAGCAGGATCGAAAAGCCCGAAAAGCCGTTGCCCGGCATGAAGAGCGCCAGCGCGGCGCCCAGAGGCCCCACGAAAAAGCAGAAGCTTAAAAGCGGGCGCTTTTCAGAAAGCACCGCCGCCGGGATCAGGAGCATGTTGACGTTGCAAAGATGAAGCGGCAGCTCCCCCCACCAGTTGAACCCGCCCATGGCGGCGGTCAGGGCATCGTACTCCGCGTCGATCGAAAGCGCGTATTTATAGAGGAAAAACCCCACGAAGGTCAGGGCGCACGAAACGACGATCACGGTCTTTTTCACCCGGGCGCTTTTGTGCCGGAGAAGAAGACCGGCTCCCGCCAGGAGCAGAAGGAACGCGGCGAAGATCAGAAAAAACAGCGCGTTGAAGGGGCGGAGGATCAGGAAGCTCTCCGAAGGATGCATCGGGACCGACCTCTTTTCTACACTTATTTCTTTTTCGTGAGAAGACCTTCGATCTTGAAGGGGATCCGCTCCAGGCGGAAGACCCGGGCGAGCTGCAGGGAAATTTCTCCCGTGACGATCCCCGCCGGGACGTCGGTGATCACGTGCTGCTTGACGAAAAGCACCGAGAAGCACACCAGGATCAGAAACACCAGCTGGAACCCCTTCCAGCCCCGGGGGATCCCCCGGCATCCGAAGGTGCCGCGGAAGCAGAGATAGCTGATCCACACGTGAAGCGACGGACAGAGATTGGAGGGCGTATCCACCCGGTAGAGGAAGCGCACCATCTCCCGGAAGATCCCGCTTCCCGTCACCTCCGGCCGGGTCATGGTGCCCGGCCAGATCAGGAAGACGGCGCAGGAGATGAGGAGCGCGACGGCGTAGGCCGCGGCGAACCGGTATCCGGTCTCTTTATTCTCCGATACGATCAGAAGCGCTCCCACGATCCAGACGAGGTACGCCAGGAAATAGACCGTGATCCATTCCGGCACGAAGGGGATCAGACCGTCGAGCGGGGTCTCCAGATTGTGCGCCGGAAAGCCCTCCAGAAGAAAGCGCGTGCCGAAAAACACCAGCATCTGAAGAAGGAGCACCGCGGAAAAGGAGATCCAGGCGTAGGGCCGGATCCTTCCGAAGAGCCCCGATCTCTTTTTCTCCCCTTCCCCTGCCGGAAGAAGCTCTTTTTCCTCTCTTTCGGTCCTCAAACGCGCTTTCCCGCCTTTCCCCCGTTTTTGA
>CACYBP010000389.1 GCA_902772625.1 Oscillospiraceae bacterium | reverse complement strand
GGGCTGGCGCCCGTAAACGCCGGGAGTCAGCCATCCCTTTTCGTCAAAGGTCTCTTCGTTTTCGGTCACCTTCCGGATCACGGCGGTGAGAGCCGATCTGACCCGGGCCGGGGACAGGCCTTCCGGGAGATATCCCTCAAGCGCCGCCTGGGCAAGGGCGTGAAACGCGCCGAAGCGGTAGGTCGTCGACCGTCCGAATACGGGATAGCTTCCGTCTGCGTTGATAAGCTCTTCCTCCACCGCGGCGTATCGCGCGCCGCGAGCGGTCGCCTTTTCAAGCGACGAACGGAACTCCGGACGCTTGTCCCGGAATACCCTGAGCACGTCCACGAGCATGGGATGGATCACGAAGCTGTTATAGTAATCCCAGTGAAAATGCGGTCCGTCTCCGTAGGTCCCGTCCCCCGCATACCAGTTTTCCATGCTTGTGACCGCGTAAGCCACCCGGGTCAGGTCGTAATCCTCTTCTCCCATCACGCAGAGCGCCGCCTCCACCATGGCCGAAAACAGGAGCCAGTTGGAATAAAAGGGCGTAAAGCGACGGGTCGAGCGGAGTGCGGCGGCAAGATTGCGCTTTCCTTCCGGAGAGAGCTTTTCATAAAGCTCCCGCGGCGCGCGCACCACGGCGTGCGAGAGGAAAGCCGCGTCCACCAGCGGCTGACCGTATCCCCCGGAAAAATTCATATAATCGGGAGACGCGGGATTCACAGCGTTTTCCAGCGCCCTGCGGGCGACGAAGCGCATCTTTTCCTGCTCCGCGGCCTCGCTTCCCGTAAGCCCGGTAACTTCCAGCCAGGGGGCGATCCCCTGAAGCGTCCTGCCGAAGGCCTCCAGGGCAATATAAAGCTTCCTGTCCGGATGAAAATCCGTCGGGATTTCCCGGATCAGCGTCTCCTTTTCCAGATTCAGAAGCACCGGATCCGCGATCTTTCTCATAACCGTAAGCCAGTACGAGCGTTCATTTTCCATTGAGAGTTCCTTCTTACCTTCGTCTTTCATGCTCCTATCCTACCACAGGAAGCCCGGGATTGCAAGAAGGAGCCGCAGCTTCCGCTCCGTTTTCCGGGATTCGTTCGTCAAGGCAAATACTTTTTCAGGAAAAGGGAAATCCCTTCCTGCCGTGAAAACGCATCCCAAATGTAAAGCATGATTACTTTACATTTGGGATGCTTTCGCGTTGTTCAATTTCCGCGCAGGATCTCCTTTACCTCACGCGCGACGCGGAAGCTTTCGATCGTCTTGCGGATCGCCTTTCTTTCGGTCTCCCGCGCGAGTCTGTGCTCCGTGAAATACGGAAGGATATCCTCCGGACGTTTGGCAAGCGCCGTGGCAAAGTACCAGGCGGCCATGTTTTCCAGATAGTATTCTCCGTCGCCGATCGCGGCCACCCGGTCGGAAAAGGCTTTTTCATACCCGTCTTCAAGAAAGTATCGCATCAGAACGCCGATCCCGAACCGGGCAGCGTAGAGCCTTCCCGAATCGATCCATCTGAGCGCGTCCTTCTTCGCCTTCTCCGGCTCTTTCCCGAGGACCGCGGGATTCATCTGGTCGCAGGTGGCCCAGTTATCCACGTACGGCAGAAAGGCGTCGAGCTTTTCCCGGCAGCGCTCGTACGACCTCTCCCGGGACAGCAGAAAGGCGTGAAGCTGGTTTTCCTCGAAATACCGGTGCGGCAGAGCCTTCAGAAAATCCTCTCCGCTTCCGTCCTTTTCCAGTTCGCGGGCAAGGGAGCGCAGGGCGGGCGTCCGCACCCCGAGGATCGACTCGGGAGAAACCGTGGGGATAAGCTTTCTCTGAAAAGCGGCGTACTCCGGCTCGGCAAGGGGTAAAAGCTTCTCTTTGATTTGCCCGCTCCGGCTCATGGAGAGCATCAGCGGCCCCTCTTCTCTTTCAGAATATCGGTCGCAAGGGAGAAGGCCGAAAGCAGGAATCCGCTTATCAAAATCCCACCCAGGATATCGGTGAACCAGTGAACGCCCGAAAGAAGCCGTCCCACCGCCATCACGACGATCAGAAGCCCCAGAACGCCGCTCGCGATCAGGCGGAGCTTCTCGTTTTTCAAAAACTTCGGAAGCATCAGGATCGCGCTTCCGAGCACCACGCACACCAGAAGCGTATGGGAAGACGGGAAAGAAGCTTCGGGCACGCTGCTGCCGGTTTCCAGGATAGGACGGTAGTTGACCGGGACCTTGTCAAAAAAGATATAAAGGATCCCCGTCAGCACGTAAAGCCCGGCCAAAGAATAAAAGACGCTGTCGATCTTTTTCAGGCTTTTGCGCTGAATCAGCTCCATCACGCCGAGGAAGGCGAAGCCGATCGCCACGAGGATCGCGAAATAACCGATCAGCTTGGTGATCACGTAGAAGAAATGGCTGGTCCCGAAAAGCGCGAAGATCCCTCCGTTCAGATGGGAAAGGCCTATGCTGGTCCCCTGAGGGCCGATGGCGGCCACGTCCACCGCGCGGACAAACAGGATCAGAAGCAGTGTGAGAAGCAGGAATACCTCTCCGAGAATGATCTTGGTCTTCTTATTCATGCGTATGACTTCCTTTCGTTTGCGTTTCTAATAAATCCGGCCCTTTCCCGTTTCACGGGCCGGTTTTATTCTGTTTTCAGGCGGGAAAGCGCGTCCTTTCCCCGGGCAAGATACGCCTCTCTCTCTTCTTCAGGCACGAAGCTCCCACCGGTGGCCCACACTACGGCGGAAGAGGACCCGTCGGGCGGCGGAAAGCTTCCTCTTTCCAGATATCCGAGTCCCGCAAAGCCCGCCGCGGCGGAGGGCTCGACGAAGATCCCCTCGGTTTCCCAAAGAAGGGCGAGGAGGGCGAAAAGCTTTTCGTCTTCCACGGTAAAGCATCCGTGGAGCCGGTTCCGCATGGCGCGGCACACAAGAGGCGAGGGCCTTCCCACCGCCAGTCCGTCCGCGGCGGTGATCCCGTCGATCCCAAGCTCCTTTATCGAGACCGCGCTCCCCTTTCCCGAGGCGAGTCCCGCGATCAGGGCCGGCGCGTGAACAGGCTCCGCCGTAAAGCAGAAGACGTCCCCGCCGAATATCTCCCGCAGGCCGTAGGTGATCCCGCCGGGCGCTCCTCCCACGCCGCAAGGAATCGTTACGTAAAGGCGGTGACGGGCGTCCACCCGCACGCCTTTTTCCGCCAGCTGGCGAGATATCCTCTTTCCCGCCGTGGCGTATCCCGCGAAGAGATCAAGGGAGTTTTCATCATCCACGAAGTGACAGAAGGGGTCGGCCCCGGCTTCGCGCCGGCCGGAGGCCACGGCGCTTTGATAATCGCCGGCGTACTCTTTTACAAGCACGCCTTTTTCGCGTAACAGCTTCTTTTTCCACTCCCGGGCGTCGGAAGACATATGTACCGTCACCGAAAAGCCCAGAACGGCGCTCATGATCCCGATGGAAAGTCCGAGGTTCCCCGTGGAGCCCACCGCGACGCGATAGCGGGAAAAGACCTTTCTCGCTTCTTCGGAGAGGAGCTTTTCGGTATTCTCCACTTCAGCAAAAAGACCTTCGCGAAGCGCGACCTCCTCCGCGAATTTCAGGACCTCGTAGATCCCGCCCCTCGCCTTGACTGAGCCCGCCGCCGGAAGCGCGTGATCGCATTTCAGATAGAGCCTTGCGGGAAGCTTTCCCGCCCCGGAAAGCGCGGCGTAGCGGCCTTTCAGCGCGGCCTGCATCCGGGGGATCTCCAGAAGCGGCGACTCAATGACGCCGTTCCCGGTCTCCGGAAAGGCCTTTTTCAGCAGCGGCGCGAAGCGCTGAAGCCGTTTCTCCGCCTCGTCCGGGTCGACGATCCCTTCGTTTTTCCGGAAATGCCCCGCCTCCGGGTTTTCCCAGAAGGTCTCCCGAAGGCTTCTGATCGCTTCCATTGCCGCGGGGGCGTTCTCCCTTTCCGGATCTCTTTCCCGCTCTTCCCCGCTCATAAAAGCTCCCAGGTCAGGGTCACCTGATCGGTGACGTTCATGTCGTCCGGGTTGAGATCGAAAACGATCCCTCCCGCGCCATTATCGGCGGAGAGCTTTCGGAGATTCAGCTCGCGGGCCATGGGCGCGACTTCGAAATCGCTCTCATCGAAACGGTATTCCATCTTGACAAGCGCGCCGAGTCCGACTCCCGCCGCGGCGGAAAGGGTCAGCGCCTTGTTTTTTGCGTCCTCCACGGCCCGGGAGAGTAGAAGATTCTTTGCCTGTTCCACGTCCCGCACGGCGTAGGCGATGCGTACCTCCGGAAATACCGGAGAATCAGAAAGGGCGCGGAGCGTCCGGGCAAGAAGATCCCCCTCCCGCGGGAATTCCAGCTTCATGGTGTGAAAGTACTCGTATCCCCGGAATTCCTCTCGGTAAACGCCGTTCGGATCCGGAACGCCCTCGTATTTCGCGTCCACGTTGAAATACACGGTGCGCAGATCGTTTCCGGCAAAACCAAGCGGCGCGAGCACCGCCTTCAGCTTTTCTGTATCTTCCGAAAGGCGCCGGATCGCCTCCCCGTAATCGGGACAGGTATTTTTCAAGGCCAGAGAAAGCCT
>CACYBP010000388.1 GCA_902772625.1 Oscillospiraceae bacterium | reverse complement strand
GTCGGTGGCTTTGGTGAGATAAAGCATGCTTTCGGTCAGGGCGGTTTTGCCGTCGCCCACGTGACCGAGCAGACACACGTTTCTCAGCTTGTCGATTGCATATGCAGCCATGTGTTCTGAACGCTCCTTATGATAAATTTTGGTTTTCGGTTTCCAAACGCCGGAAAAAGCGCGGCGCAAAAAGGCCTCCGCGATCCGATGACCGGGCACCTTCTTACATTATATAATAAATCTTCACAAAAAGCAATCGTTATTTTTCTGAAGGACAGGCAAAATCCCGACAGGATTCCTTTTCAGCGCGCTTTGCGCCGGAGAGAAAAAGCGTCGGGACTTTGAAATCAGTATTTTTTTGCCCAGAAGGAGAGGATCACCGCGGGAACGGTCCACAAAAGCTGGAAGAGAGCGAGGTTGGCAGGGGTCAAAGAAGAAAACCATCCGTTGAAAAGCAGCACCGCCGCGAGAACGAGTCCCGCAAGCCCTCCCGCGATCCCGGTGATCAGAGTGGCGGCGGAGGCGATGCGGAAGCGGCGCGAGCCCTCGATGGTCTCGGCGATGGGACGGATGCCGGGCTTCAGGAAGACCACTCCGGAGGCCTCGATCCGCCGGTCGGGGTTGGCCAGGGCCACCCGGGTCTCGATGGGCGGGCAGACCACCACGCCCTGACGGATGCGGAAGGCTTTTTCCACCCGGTCCACGGTGATGTTGAAATCACGCGCGGCGATCACCGGGATCCGCAGGTTCCGGATCAGAAGGCGCAGCGAATACTCGGTGTCGGCGTCGGGGTGATAATTCAGGGCGAACACCGCCGCAAGCGTCCCGTCCACGGCCACGTAGACCGGGGTTCGGGTGGGGATGCGGGTGGTGCGGAAGCCGGCGCGGCGCATGGCGGCGTCGTCGCCGATGATCACGTGATGCTCCTCCACGTCGGCGCTGATGGCCTCGCCGGTGAAGTGCACGTTGGAGACCTTGGCCATGACGGAGAACTCGTCCCGGGCCGTGCGCACGAAGGGGGCCGCCAGAGAGCAGCCCACCGCCGAAAGCAGGCTTGCGGCGTAGCGGAAGACGGTCTTCCGGTCAAAGGCGTCCAGAAGCTTGAAATCGGTGATGGTGACCGCGTCGTCGGGGTAGATGTCGCGGTCGGAAAGCACGGTGAAGCCCTCCCGGCTGAAGGAGAGGAAGGAACGGGTGCCGCCGGGGTAGGCCCCGGCCTGACGCATGCGCTTGGAGATCCCGGCGTAGGCCAGGGAATTCGAAAGGATCAGAGCGCCGGAGGGGACCGCCGAGAAGAGGACCGAGAAGGCGAGGAAGATATGTCCGCCGGCCACCGCCCCCGCGGGCGGAAAGATCGAGGTGATGAGCGAAAAGAGCAGAGCCAGGATCGAGGAGGCGAGGATATAGACCGTCACGATCCGCTCCCCGAGGGTCTCGGTGCGGATGCCGTGATAGAACCGGTCGAATCCCGCCGCGTCGCAGCGGATGTAGGTCGGAAAATCGTCATATCCGCCGTCCACGGTGAGAAGCAGGGTCTCGGCATCTTTGTACCGGCTGACCGCCCGGACGGTGCGGTATTTGGCCGCAAGAGTGACCCGGCGGGAAAGAAGCCGGAAGAAAAGCCACAGCGCGGGCACCAGGAAGGAGACCGGGTAGACCTGCCAGGAGGGCACCGAGACCGTTACGATCCCGGCGATCAGGGTCAGCACCGCCGAGAAGGCGATCACCGAATCGGCGTCGGGCTTTCTGCGGGCGATCCTGCGGAAGCCCTGAAGGATCACGTCCCGCCCCGGAACGAGGCAGAGAGCGAACAGAATCAGATTGACAAGTCCCGGCACCAGAAACCCGTTTTCGTATTTCAGAAAAGCGGGGGCGGGCAGAAGCCCGTTTCCGGCGAAGGTCGCGTACAGAAGAAGGATCCCCGGCACCGAGAGAAGATTCAGCCGGGACACCGTGCGGGAAAGAGACTTGTGAAGGGTGGAGGCCAGCCGGTCGGGATCGACGTGAGGCACGTGTTCCGCGGGCTTCTCTTTTTTCTTCGCGGGCTTTTTCCCGATGCGGAAGGCCGAAGCGATCTTTTCAAAGTCCAGATGGGGGAAGAGATTCTGGGAATCGTTCAGGCTTTCCCGGATCCGGTCCTCCCGGGAAATGCGGTCCTTGGCGGTGTCCTCCATGGAGGAGTGAACGCCCAGCGACCCCGCGATGACCACCCGCTCGGTGTTGTCGTGCCAGGAGGCGTTGGCCACGGTCTGGCGCGCCATGTGGGAGGCCTCGTCGATCAGGAAGGTCTCGTCGGGCTCGGCGACGAATTCCGACTGGGCGTAGGACTTGCGCGGCGGCGGGGGAGGCGCGGCGCGCTCGCTCTGGGCCGAGGGGGAGTTGACCGATTGGGCAAGCCTCCGGCTGTGCTCCAGCTGCTCGTGCACCTGGCGCATGTGCCGGTCGTAGGCGCGGTCGAAGCTTTCCAGGGAGATCGGCGCCTGGGAAAGATTGCGGCTTTTCTCCCGGTAGCTTCCCATCACCCGGTCAAAGGACGGGTCGGAGGCGGGGACCGGACGGGCCTCGGCGGGGTGGGCGTTTTCCTTGACCGCCGCCTCGCTCCGCTCGTGATCCTCGCCGTGAAGCTTCTCGTCGATGATGCGGTTGATGCGTTCGCTGTATTCTTTTTCCAGATCTTCGGAGTGTCGGTTATCCATGCTTATCCATCCAGTAATATGAAATGAATTTCATCGGGCCGCCCTGCCGGCGCCGGTTCCGGACCGTACCGGAAAGCTCGGCAGAGGCGGGTTCAGGGCTCGAAGGGCCCCTTCTTTTTCTTGCCGGGTTCCAGCGTATCGATGTGGGAAACGCCCGCGCGGTCGAAAAAGCTTCCCAGGGAATGGGACGTGGCGAAATCGTCGGTCTGAATCTGGCGGTTCAGGCCGCCGAGGCGGGTATTCATATTGTAAAAGGACCCCCCGGAGCCGGAATCCGCGTCGCTTTCGAAGGTCTCCACGTAAAAAACCCCCTGGCGCTTGAATTCTCTTTCCAGATCGGCGGCGGTGGCGTAATCGTTCACCGTGATGTCGCGGGAAACGCCGTCAAGGGTCACTTTGAAGCGATAGGCCATGAAGGCTTCCTCTCTTTCTGACAAAGCAGTCTTTGTGAAGGGTCAGACCCCCCGCTGGCGCAGCGACTCAAAAAGGAGCACCGCGGCGGCGGCGGAGGCGTTGAGCGAATTGATCCTCCCGAGCATCGGGATCTTCAGAAGAAAGTCGCAGCTCTCGGCGGCCAGACGGGAGATCCCGTCGCCTTCGCTTCCGATCACCAGCGCCATGGGAAGGGTCATGTCGGCCTTGTAATAAAGGACCTCGCCCGCCGCGTCGGCACCGAAGATCCAGAGCCCCGCCTCCTTCAGCTCCTTCAGAGCCGAGGCGACGTTGGCGGCGCGCGCCACCGGGAGATAAGAAAGGGCGCCCGCCGAGGCCTTGTAGACCGAGGGAGTCAGTCCCGCCGAACGGCGGCGGGGGATGATCACGCCGTCGGCTCCGGCGATCTCCGCCGAGCGGATGATGGCGCCGAGATTGCCCGGGTCGTTGATGGAGTCGCACACCACGATCAGGGGAGCGCGGCCCTTTTTCCGGGAGGACTCGAGGAGGTCGGAGATCTCCGCGTAGGAGGCGGCCGCCGCCTGGGCGATCACACCCTGATGGGCACCGGTGACGCTCATGCGGTCCAGCATCCTCCGGTCGCACCGGACCACCGGCACGCCGGCTTCTCTGGCAAGCCCCGCGATCTTCGCGGCCACGGGATCGTCGCGGCCCTCGGCGTTCTGCGCAAGGAAGATCTTGTCCAGGGGCTGTCCGGCGCGAAGCGCCTCGATCACGGGATTGCGGCCCTCCACGGCCGATTCGTTTTCGGCAGATCTGATTTCTTCCCGGGGCTCTCCGCGCCTTCCGGAAGTCCCCGGACGGGGGGAGGGACGGGTGTTTTTATTTCTGTTATGGGCGCCGTTCCGGCTGAAACGATCGTTTTGACGGTTGGAAGGCATAAAGATCCTTTCCCGCGCTTCCTCCGGCGCCCCCTCCGCGCCCGCCGGGATGCGGCGGAGATTGGCGGGAGGGCGGGGCTTTGCCGCGCCGGGATCCGTGCGATTGACATAGTATACCACATCGTGCGAAAAAAAGCAAATCGGGCGCGGAAGGGGCGATTTTCACCTCTCCTGGCGCACTTTTTCCGGCCGCGGGAGCCTGATCTTTGCTCCTTCTCCGGAAAAGAGGAGACCGCGCTTTCCGGCGCGGCCTTCGGAGAAAACCGGGAAAGGGGATCAGGGGCGCGCGCCTTCCTCCCGCGCGGCGTCCAGCACGTCGGAAATGATGCGGTTGGAGATCAGAAAGCCCTCTGGAGTCAGGCTGAAGCGCCCGTTTTCCTCCCGGACGTGGCCGGTCTTCAGGTAGGGGAGAAGCGCTTTTCGCACCGGGGCGAAATCCCGGGCGTAGTTCCGGCGGAAATCGCCCTCGCTGATGCCCTCCCGGAGCCGGAGCCCCAGCATCAGGTATTCGCCCACGCGTTCCCGGGGGCGGATGATCTCGGGATCGCCGTCGATCAGCCCCTCGCTTCCGGTCTTCATGGCGTCGATGTAGGCCGCCAGATCCCGGATGTAGGAATACCGGGCGTCTTTATAATAGGAATGGGCGCCGGGGCCGTAGCCGAGATACTCCTGACAGTGCCAGTATTTCAGATTATGGCGGCATTCCCTTCCGGGAAGGGAGAAATTGGAGATCTCGTACTGCCGGAAGCCGTTTGCCTCCAGATATTTCACCGCGTTGAGATACATGTCGGCCACCTGATCGTCGTCGGGGATGTGCGGCGGGGTGACGATACCGTAGGGGGTCCCCTCCTCGATGGTCAGGGAGTAAAGCGAAATGTGCTGCACCCCCGCCGCCACCGCCAGAGTCAGGGTCTTGCCCCAGGTGTTCATGCTCTGGCCCGGGGTGCCGTACATCAGGTCGATGGAGATGTTGGAAAAGCCCGAGCGCTTGGCAAGCTTGATCGCCTCGGCGGCGGTCTCAGCCGAATGGATGCGCCCGAGGCGCGAAAGCTCGTGGTTGGAGAAGGACTGCACGCCGATGGAGATGCGGTTGAAGCCGTTCTTCACCAGAAGAAGGGCGTCGGATTCCTTCAGCGTGCCGGGATTGGCCTCCAGGGTGATCTCGGCCTTCGGATCCACGTCGAAGCTCTTCTTGACGTATCTGAGAATGGAGGAAAGCCGTTCCCCGCCCAGAAGCGTGGGAGTGCCTCC
>CACYBP010000387.1 GCA_902772625.1 Oscillospiraceae bacterium | reverse complement strand
CCCCGACACACGACCGAAAAAACTGCAGAGACTCATTTTTATACGGAAAACCCGGTCTGTACACGCCGAGGGGACCTTCGCCGCCGCTGGCTGTTTTCATCTGATCCTGGCTTTGCAAGACTTCATCTTTGCGATCTGCCATTGACGTTCTCCTTTCCCCATTGATCTGCTTCTTCTGTCAGCTGCATGAATCCCCATTTTTGTATTTATTGTAACTGGCGGTGTCCTAAGGATGTCCAAAGAAAAACCGCTCTTTCTCATAAATCTGAAAAAGAGCGGATAACTTATGTTAGTCGGTTCCGGTTCTATCGGTTCGTTGTTTTCCAATACAGGATCGCTTCCGTCATGTTGGCCCAGGAATAGGAGCTCATGTATTCTCCGCGGTAGGCGTTGATCGCGTCGCTATCTCCGGAGTAGAAGAGATAGGCATCACAGGTAAAGCGGTCGGGCCGGATGCGCAGCATGCCTTTCTCCATCTCCATCATTTCCGGGATGCCGTATTCCCGCAGCGTCTCCCGGAGAGAGCGTATATACACGTCAAACTGTTTTTGCTGCTTCCGGTCATACAAACGGTCTTCCCAGATTGCCGCAAAAGCCTCCGCGCGCGAGACCCCGGATCCCTGCTTGTCCACCAGATACGCCAGGAGCTCCTTGCTTTTCGCCAGTTTGAAGCTGACCGGCCTGCCGTCTACGTAGACGTCAAAATTGCCGAAGGTTTTGACCCGGATATGCGCGGGCGAGGACAAAGGCTTTTCTCCGCGCACGTAGCGCAGCTCCTCCGCCAGCGTTTCCAGCGGCACCGGCTTGAGCAGATAGCCCGCCGGGTGTACCGCGTACGCATCGAAGGCATATTCCCGGTACGCGGTCAGAAACAGGATCGCCGTCTGCGGATGCAGCTCCTTGATCCGTGCCGCCAGCGTGATGCCGTCGATCTCCGGCATATTGATATCCAGCAGCGCCGCGTCCGCCGGATGGCCGCGAAGCCAGTCCAGAGCCTGCTTCGCGTCGGTAAAGCCCCTGGCCTCGTTGATTTCGTTCAGGCGGGCGCACTGGCTCAGGGTATACTCTACAGCCAGAGGCTCGTCATCTACACAGATCACGTTCATTTTTCCTGCTCCTTTTTGCCTTCGCGTTCGCTATCCGGGATCATCAACGTGACGCGAGTGCCCTTGCCGGGTTCGCTGTTCACGACCATCGTTCCGCCGCACATCTGCTCGATCCGGTCCCTTACGTTGCGGAGGCCGACATGCGTCTCCTCGGAGAGCTCTTCCGCCTTCGGGTCGAAGCCCGCGCCGTTGTCCTCGACCGTGATGCGATGCACCGCTCCTTCGCGCGCAGTTGAAACGGTCACAACGCCGTCCTTTCGGCCGCGTACGCCGTGGCGGATCGCATTCTCCACCAGAGGCTGGATCGTCAGCGCAGGGATCGCAACGCTCTCATCCTCGATCCTGTACTCCACACGGATATTGGGAAAGCGGAGCGACTCGATCTCCGCGTACAGGCGGGTATGCTCCAGCTCCTTGGTGATCGGGATCAGCCCGACCTGGCTCAGAGATTCCAGATTCTGCCGCAGGTAAGTACTGAAATCCTCCAGCGTCCTGTCCGCCAAAGGCGGATCCTTGGCATACAGGGCGCGGATGGTGTTGAGCGCGTTGAACAGGAAATGGGGCTGTATCTGCGTCACCATGATCTGGATGCGCTGCGCCGCCATCAAATCACGCTCGTGCTCGCGGACGAACTGCAGGTGCAGCCAGATGTAGTAGAACACACTGCCGACCGTGATCGCGATCGTCAGAAACGAGATCGGCAGTTGTCCCTCCTTCACCTGATAATCCAGGCAGACGGACGCGACGATCATGAAGAAAACGAAGGCCGGGATCCACAGGCTCCACTTCCCGTTTTCGCGGCGGCCGCGGATCGCATTCAGGAACAGGACGGCCAGCAGGCTCGCGCTGCACAGGACACAGGACGACGCCAGTGGACCGCCGTGATAAAAGTTCCACTCGTCGATCCAGAAGCTGATGGGGCAAAACAGCGCCGAAAGATAAACGACCGCGTTGATCGCCGCCAGGACCCACCAGAGCCGGAGCTTTTCCTTTTTCTCCTTTACGATATAGAGAAACAGGATCAGGATCACCGGGCGTACGGAATAACCGTAGATCGCCAGCAGCGTTCGTTCCGGCACCCTCGGCTGCGTGATGGCGCAGCGGTATTCCAGGACATTCTGCGCGATCAGGCTCAGGCACAAAGCGACGATCAGCAGCATGACGCGGCGCCGCTCCCGACCGATATAAGGGTCGATCCAAACGGTAAAGCCCAGCCCCGCGAGAAGCAGCAGCAGCGGAGCGAGCACGGCAAGGGTATTGATATTCATAGTCGTGATACAAATACAAAGAGCGGAGCGCGCTCGTTTTTTCGGCCTTCTCCGTTTCCCGGGCTTTTACCCGGCGTTATACAGATCCAGCATCTGTTTGATCCTCTCCGCCGGTTTGATCAGCTTTTCCAGGGTATCGCCCCTGTTGAGCGTGTCGATCAGGGCCGCGAGATAGCGATCCATATTCACGGAGAAGTACCATTCCCGTTCCTTGAGCTCCGGCTTCTGGTACACCAGATTGGTGGTGAAGATCCGGTCAAACCAGCCGTCGGCAAAGGCCTTGTCAAATTTGTCAAGGCCGCTTGTGAACAATCCGAAGGACGAGAAGATAAAGACTCTCCGCGCGCCCATCTCCTTGAGCTGTCGGGCCGTGTCCAGCATGCTGCCGCCGGAGGCGATCATGTCGTCCACCACAATCACGTCCATCCCCGCGACAGAAGTTCCGCAGAAATCATGCGCGATGACGGGGTTCGATCCGTTCACGATCCGGGTATAATCCCGGCGCTTGTAAAACATGCCGATATTCACGCCGAAAAGCGAGGCCAGAAACACGACCCGCTCCGTCGCTCCTTCATCCGGCGCGATGAACATCAAATGTTCGCCGTCGATCCGCAGATCCTCGTACTCGGTTAAAAAGGCCTGTGTAAACTGCAGCGCCGGCGATACGTTTTCCAGCCCCATCAGCGGGACCACGTTCTGCATCCGGGGATCATGCGCGTCGAAGGTGATCAGGCTGTGGACGCCCATGTTCTCCAGCTCGCGAAGCATCACGGCGCAGTCCAGAGACTCGCGGGTCGTCTTTCGGTGCTGCCGTCCCTCATACAGAAAGGGCATGATCACGGTGATTCGCTCCGCCTTTCCGTTGCAGGCGGCAATGACCCGCTTAAGATCCTGATAGTGATCGTCCGGAGACATGCGGTTGCTCTCGCCGAACATCTGGTACCGCAGCGAGAAATTGCATACGTCCACAAGGATATAAACATCCCTGTCGCGTACCGATCGGCGGATGACGCACTTTCCTTCGCCGCTGCTGAAGCGCGGGCATTCCGCTTCGATCAGAAACGACTCCCCGCTCCGCCATTCGGATAGGATCTGCGCAATCCGGTTTCCGGTTTTTTCTGCCGATTTCAATGCGATGATACCGATTTTTCCGGACATGTTTATTCACTCCTTCACTTGGGGCAGTTTGCTTTTCAGTCTTCTCTGTCTTCCGTGAAGACAGGGGAAACGCATCTTCCAAGAATAATTATAACAAAGGTGTTGGCAAAAAACAACGCAGGATCCGGGAAGATCGGAAAATCCGACAAGCCGAATGGCGCACTTCTATACGGGTCAGCTTCGGCTGGCCCGTTTGTGCGTCCTACGAAGTATGGCGAGACGCCCGAGCGTTCTTTTTCGCGTCGCACTGCTCCGTTCAAGGGGCTGCACCCCTTGCGATGCTTCGCATCTATCCTTGCGCACCCATGAAAGGGTGGCTGTTTCCTTTT
>CACYBP010000386.1 GCA_902772625.1 Oscillospiraceae bacterium | reverse complement strand
TCGGCGCGGGAAGAGCTTATTGAAGCAAAGCGGCCGGAACCCGAAGGCTCCGGCCGCGTTATGCTTTATCAGGTCGGGGAAAGGGGCGTTACGCCTTTTTTCTGCCGCTGAGGACCACGTTGACGATGATGCCCAGGATCAGAGCCGAGGCGACCTCGGTAAGGACCACGGGGCCGACGTTGATGGTCATGCCGCCGATGCCGGCGATCAGGATCGCGGACACCACGAAGAGGTTCCTGTTGTCCTCCAGATCGACCTTCTGCACCATCTTGAGACCGGACACGGCGATGAAGCCGTAGAGGGCCATGCAGACGCCGCCCATCACGCAGGAGGGAATGGTGGAAAGGAAGGTGGAGAAGGGGGCGATGAAGGAGATCACGATGGCCATCACCGCGGTGGTAAAGATGGTGATCACCGACGCGTTGCCCGAGATGGCGACGCAGCCGATGGATTCGCCGTAGGTGGTGTTCGGGCAGCCGCCGAAGAAAGCGCCGGCCATGCTTCCCACACCGTCGCCGAGGAGGGTGTTGTGGAGACCCGGATCGGCAAGAAGATCGGATTCGATGATGGAGGAGATGTTCTTGTGGTCGGCGATGTGCTCGGCGAAGACCACGAAGGCCACCGGGATGTAGGCCACGGCGATGGTGGCGATGTAGGTGCCGATGTTGCCGACCTCGCCGTACTCATATCCGCCGGCGAAGGCCTTCAGGAAGGTGAATTCCGGATACCACTGCATGGCGGCGAATTTCGAGAAGTCAATGATCTGCATGGCGGGGATGTTGGCGTTGGTGCCGATGACGGTGAAGATCGCCGCCAGGGCGTAGCCCGCACAGATGCCGATGATGAAGGGGATCATCTTCAGGAACTTCTTGCCGTAGACCGAGCAGAGCATGGTCACGAACAGGGTGACCAGGCCGCAAAGCAGGCAGAGATAGGGAGAGGCGTTCTGAACGGCGTTGGGGACCTCGACGATGGCGTTGTTATCGATGACCTGGATCATCTCCTCATGGGTGACGTTGCCGGAGAAGAGATCGCCCACGGCGTTGCCGGCCAGGGAAAGTCCGATGATGGCCACGGTGGGACCGATGACCACGGCGGGCATGATCTTGTTGACCCAGCCCGCGCCGGTGAGCTTGACGATGATCGCGATGACCACGTACACGAGGCCTGCGAACACCGCGCCGATGAGAAGGCCGAGATATCCGAGCGACATCGAAACGCCGCCGGCAAAGGCCGCCGCCATGGAGCCGAGGAAGGCGAAGGACGAGCCGAGGAACACGGGGCTTCTGAACCGGGTGAAGAGCAGATACACCAGAGTGCCGACGCCCGCGCCGAAGAGGGCCGCCGCCGGGCTCATGCCGTGGCCGATGATGTTCGGGACCGCGATGGTCGCCGCCATGATGGCCAGGAGCTGCTGGAGGGCAAACAGGATCGTTTTACCGAATCCGGGCTTGTCCTTGATCCCATAGGTAAGTTTCATAAATCCTCCATCTTTCTTTCGCACGATCGTGCTTCTTTTATTAAAACGGGACTTTGCCCCGCATTAACCCTCGTCCTGTCCGTCCAGGCCGTAAAGATAGACGCCGGTCTCGCCGTCGATCTCGTCCACGGCCACCGAGATCAGCTCCTCCCGGGAGGTGGGCACGTTCTTGCCCACGAAATCGGGGCGGAAGGGAAGCTCCCGGTGTCCCCGGTCCACCAGCACCGCCAGACGTATCGAACGCGGTCTTCCGATCTTGAAAAGCGCTTCGATGGCGGCGCGGACCGTCCTGCCCGTGTAGATCACGTCGTCCACGATGATCACCGACCGGTTCTCCACCGGGCAGGGAAGCTCGGTGGCGCTGCTCACCGGGAGGTCCACCGTCTCCGAAAGGTCGTCCCGGTACAGGGTGATATCCACGGTGCCCACCGGCACGTCGGTGCCGTCGATGCCCCTGATGTTGGCGGCCAGCGCCCGGGCCAGAGGAACGCCCCGGCGTTTCACACCCACCAGGCACAGTTCCCCGCTGCCCTCGTTTTTCTCCACGATCTCGTGGGAAATGCGCATGAGCGCTCTTTTGACGGCAGCCTCGTCCATCAGACGCGATTTCAGCTTCATGGCGGAAACTCCAGAAAAAAACAGTCTTGCCGCAAGGTGGCAAGACTGCATAGTTTTTTCCCTTTCGTGCGTCCATCTTGCCAGTATCACGGTACTCGCTTAAAGATTTGACCGACGATCATTTTATCATAGTAAGGCCGATTTGTAAAGGGTAAAATGCGACGGAATGCGCTCTTCGTTTTTGGCAAATTTCACGGTATTTAACCGGGAAAGTCACCATTCGGCCACCGAGCCGTCCTCGTGCCGCCAGACCGGGTTTTTCCAGGCGTGGGGATGCTCGTTTTCTTCTCTGACCAATTCCTCGTCCACCTCCACCCCGAGGCCCGGGAGCCGGGGAAGCGACGCGTACCCCTCCCGGAAGAGGAAATCCTCCCGGTTTTTCACGTAATCCAGGACCGATTTCCCGACGTTGTAGTGGATGCCCATGCTCTGCTCCTGGATCGCGGCGTTATAGGCGACCGCATCCACCTGGAAGCAGGCCGCGAGGGCGATGGGACCCAAAGGGCAGTGCGGCGCCAGAGCCACGTCGTAGCATTCGGCCATGGCGGCGATCTTTTTCACCTCGGTCAGTCCCCCGGCGTGAGAAAGATCGGGTTGGATGATATCGGCGTATCCCTTTTCCAGAAGGTGTTTGAAATCCCAGCGGGAGAAAAGCCGCTCGCCGGTGGCGATGGGGATATTCACCGCGCTCCGGATCTCGCCGAAGGCTTCCGCGTTCTCGGGAAGCACCGGCTCCTCGATGAACATCAGGCCGAATTCCTCCAGCGCCTTTCCCAGGACCCGGGCCATGGGCTTGTGCACCCGGCCGTGGAAATCCAGGGCGATGCCGAAATCCTTTCCGCAGGCCTCCCGCACCGAGGCGACCCGGGCGACCACCTCGTCGATCTTCCGGTGGGAATCGATATAGGAAAGCTCCTCGGTGGCGTTCATCTTCACCGCGGTGAAGCCC
>CACYBP010000385.1 GCA_902772625.1 Oscillospiraceae bacterium | reverse complement strand
TCCTTCGCGTGAAGCCGGAGGTACCGGATCGCCTCCAGGCCGTCCTCCCCCGCCATGCGCATCATGTCGGGATCCAGGCCGACGTAGCCGGTCTTTTTCACGTGGTAATCCAGGATCGAGACGTTGATCCCCTCCCCGTAGAAAAACTCCGCCACCGGAAGGGCCTCGTTCCAGGATTTGAACCGGAACCCGCCGCCTGCGCAGACCACAAGCATCCCCCGCTCTTTTCCGGGGTGCGCTTTTTTGATCGCGAGGCGCGAAGTGAAGCCCGCTTCCTCCCGGAGGTCGATCACCGCGTAATCCTTCGATTTCACGTCCTCCATCATCCTGTCAAAGGTCTCGTGTCTCTTTCTGGCAAAAAGCTCCGCTTCGTCGAGAACGGCTTCTTTTTCGTTCGGCATCGGGCGTTCCTCCTTCGTTTTCTTTCTGATATCCAGTATATCACCTCCGGACGCGAATGGCAACTTTTTCAAAATCGAACGTTTGTTTATTTTCCTCTTGCTTTTCCCCCCGCGGCGTGTTATGATGAAGGAGATACAAAATGGAAAGCCGACGGGGCCGGAAAGGGAGGGATCCGGAAGATGCAGACGCCCAAAAAGCAGTTCATCGCCATCGACCTGAAGTCCTTTTACGCCTCGGTCGAGGCCGAAGAGCGCGGATTCGACCCGCTTGACGTCAATCTGGTGGTGGCCGACGAATCCCGGACCGACAAGACCATCTGCCTTGCGGTGTCCCCCTCCCTGAAGAAGATCGGCGTGCCCGGGCGGGCGCGGCTTTTCGAGGCGCGGAGCATCGTCCGGGAGGAAAACCGGAAGCGGCTTCAGAAGGCGCCGGGGCGGCGCTTTTCGGGGAAATCGCATTTTCCCTCCGAGCTTTCAAAGGATCCGTCGTTGGAATTGGATTTCGTGATCGCGCCGCCGCGCATGCGCTATTATATGGACTATTCCCGGAAGATCGTGGAGATCTATCTGCGCCACATCTCCCCCGACGACCTTCTGGTCTACTCCATCGACGAGGTCTTCATCGACGCCACCCATTATCTGGAGTCCCCCGGCATGACCGCCCGGGAATTCGCCATGATGATGATCCGGGAGGTCCTGCGCGAGACCGGCATCACCGCCACGGCGGGGATCGGGACCAATCTGTATCTCGCCAAGATCGCCATGGATATCGTGGCCAAGCACATCCCCGCTGACGAAAGGGGCGTCCGGATCGCCGAACTGGACGAAAAAAGCTACCGGGAAAAGCTCTGGTGCCACAGGCCGATCACCGATTTCTGGCGCGTCGGGCACGGCATCGCGCGCAAGCTTGAAAGCCGGGGGATCTACACCATGGGAGATATCGCCCGGGTCTCGGCGGGGCCCGAAAACTCGCTTTACAGCGAAGAGCTTCTTTATAAGCTCTTCGGCGTCAATGCCGAGCTGCTCATCGACCACGCCTGGGGTTACGAGCCCACCGAGATCGCCGACTGCAAGGCCTTCCGTCCCTCGTCCAAAAGCCTCTGCCAGGGACAGGTGCTGATGCGCCCCTACTCCTTCGGGGAGGGACGGATCGTCGTCCAGGAGATGGCCGAGCAGCTTTCCTACGATCTTCTCGAAAAGGGGCTTTATGCCGGTCAGATCGTCCTGGACGCGGGATACGACGTGGAAAACCTCTTATCGCCCGAAAAGGCCGCGTCCTATCAAGGCGCCGTCGAGACCGACCGGTACGGCCGGAAGGTGCCGCAGGGCGTGCACGGCTCCGAAAACCTCGGCGGCTATACCGTGTCGGCCAAAAGGATCGAGGAGGCCGCGTGCCGGCTTTACGACCGGCTTGTGGACAGGGGACTTTATCTCCGGCGCTTTCAGGTCACCGCCGCGGACGTTCTCACCGAGGAGGAAAAGCGCGAGCGGGACGAAGCCCCGGCCCAGATGACCCTGCTCGGGACCCTTTCCGCCGAAAAAGAAGCCCGGGAAACCGAAGAAAAGAATCAAAAGCGCGAGCGGCGCAAGCAGGAGGCAATCCTCGGTCTGCGGGAAAAATACGGCAAGAACGCCGTGATCCGGGGACTGAACATGCAGGAGGGCGCCACCGCCGTGGAACGCAACGCCCAGATCGGAGGCCACAGAGCCTGAAGGAGGAAAGATCATGCAGCACAATCCGGAAACCGAAAGCATCCTCGCCGAACGGTTCGGCAAGGATTCCGTCATGGCGCTCGCCACTCTTTCGGACGGTCTTCCCAGCGTCCGCAGCGTGGACGCCGTCTATCTCGGCGGCGCGTTTTACGTCGTTACCGACGCCCGGTCCAACAAAATACGGGAGATCGGTCTCTGCCCCTCGGTCGCTCTCGCGGGCGACTGGTTCACCTGCCGCGGGAAAGGCCGCTCGCTCGGGTCCTTCGGAAGCCCGGAAAACAAGGAGCTTGCAAATGCGCTCCGCTCTCTTCTGACCTGGCTTGATAACGGGCATTCCGATCTTTCCGATCCTGACACGGTCATTTTGAAAATAGAGCCGTCCGCGGGAGTCCTCTTTTCCCACGGAACGAGATTCGATATCGATTTTTAAGACCCGGGACGTCTTTACCCGGGCAGACATGACGAAAGGAGGCGGTCTTTATGGAAGACGCCAGACGTGAATACGGCGACCTTATCGACCGGGAGCGGCCGGTCTCCCGCCGTCACGCGCCCATGCCCCGCCTGAACCGGGCGGCGCAGTTCGCCCCCTTCGCCGCCCTCACCGGGTACGACGACCTGATCCGGGAGGCGGAACGCTTCACCGACGAGGAACGGGATCTGGACGAGGCCGCCAAGGAAGAGCTGAACGACCGGCTGGTGTTTCTTCTGAAGGAGCTCCCCTCCCCTCCGGCGGTCTTCACCTACTTCGTCGCCGACGGCAAAAAGGAGGGCGGCGCCTATCACACCGAAACGGCGCGCGTGATAAAGTACGACG
>CACYBP010000384.1 GCA_902772625.1 Oscillospiraceae bacterium | reverse complement strand
GATTTTTACCGCTCGTTCATCACCTGGTTCGACGATTTTCTCGCCTTCGTCAAGGCGCCCGGGACCCGCGCGCCTTTGGATTTCTTCTCCTGGCATATCTATTCCTCCGACCCGGAGGAGGTAGTCCGGCACGCGCGCTACTGCCGGGAAAAGCTGGACGCGGCGGGCTTTGGGGAGACCGAGTCGATCCTGGACGAATGGAACTACTCCGGAAAGGATAAATTCGAAAGGATGCGGGACATGACCGGCGCGTCCTTCGTTTCCGACGTTCTGTGCCGTCTGGCGGCGGCGAAGAGCGTCGACGCCGCCTGCTATTACGACGCCCAGCCCCACGCCGCCTACGGCGGGCTTTTTATCCGCAACACCGTCGAGCCCTCCCGCGCCTACTACGCCCTGAAGGCCTTCGGTCTTCTCCGCGCCATCGGGAAGGAAGCCGGGACCGGCGCCTCCACCGATCTGGCCTTCGCCGCGGCCTCCGACGGAAGGAAATCCGCCCTGCTCCTTTCGGGCTTCGAAAAGGAGGGCCGGGAGGTCCTTCTGGATTTCCCGGGGGCCCGGCGCGTCGCGCTCTATCTTCTCGACGACGGGCACGACCTTTCGCTGATCGCCGACGCGCCCTGCGGAAAGCTTCATACCCGGATCGAAAAGAACACGGTGCTTTTTGCCGAGGCCTTCTATCTTCCGGAGGACGCGGCGCTCTGAGGCGTGGCGGAGCTTCCCGGACTGCCGCTCTTCCCGGCCCCTGACCGATCGAAACCCTGAAAGAAAACGCGCCCCGGACGGGAATCCGTCCGGGGCGCGCTCATATTATCCGCCGCTGCGTTTCTCGCCGTTCACGTGCCGCCCTTGATGCGGACCGCCTTCACGGAAGGGTAGTATTCGTTGATTTCTCCCTCCTGGACGGCCAGAGAAACGCCGGTTTCCGAACGGCTCATGGCGTATTCTTTGTTCTCGATCCAGGCGAACAGTGGAATCTTTCCCGTCATCGTCTTTTCGCTGAGGACGATACTTTCCCCATCATTCAAAAGGACCTCCATCTCCTCAAAGCTTTTGAATCCCGCCTTTTCAGCCAGCTTTTCCGGAGTGATCCCAGTGGCAAACACCGTTTCGATCACGTGACCGGCTTTGCCGCCCGCATAACGCGAGGCCATTACCGTCGTCAGTTCTTCGTCAGAAAAATCTTTTCGGGAAAAAACCGCTATCTCCCGCCCTTCGCCGTCCTGCGCCGCAAGACGCCATTCCACTTCATCCGCCGGGATCCTGCGCGTTCTCTTCGCTTCTGTATCGTCCACTACGATCTCGTCGCCGATATAATCCTCTGTCAGGATCTTATAGCTGTGATCCATTTCGCGATCGTATTCATCCGCGTTTTCCGCCCCGAGGGCGTCAACGATATTGTTGCGTCCGCAAAAATCCGCATGAAAGTCCAGATCGTCGATCACCAGCGACCCGTCTTCCGCATAGGCGTACCGAATCTCCAGGAAACCGTCTTTCAGCAGATGGACGCTGGTCAAAACGTAAATGCCGACATTGGAAAAAAGTTTTTGCACGCTTTCATTGGCTTCCTTTGCCGTCTTTCCCTGCTCCTCCATGGAGGGGAAGCCTGCGCTGTATGCGCGGTAGGCAGGATCGATCTTTCCCACCCTGTCGGCTGGGTCTCCCACGCGCAGCTCCCCGAAATCCGCAAAAGAAAGGGCTTTCAACATATAAACCGGATACCCGTAGGGATAACTGGTGTTCCCGTCAAAGAATACATACAGCCTCGCCCCCCTGTCGGTCATCCAGACTGCGTAATAATGCCCGCCCCGTTCGTTTTCGACGTAGCGGAT
This sequence comes from Oscillospiraceae bacterium, assembly GCA_902772625.1. Lineage (GTDB taxonomy): Bacteria > Bacillota > Clostridia > Oscillospirales > QAMX01 > RUG11797. The sequence continues at coordinate 239 of CACYBP010000384.1, read as the reverse complement.
GTTATCGGTGGGATAATGTCCAAGGATCACCGGCATCATCCAGTACGATTCGCTGAGCAACCGTCTGAGAACGATATTGGGCCGCAGATCCGCAAGGATCTCCTCCTCGGGATAAAGGCAGACCTTCAGCTCCTCCCGGGCGGGAAGACGACCTTTCTCCAGGATCGCAAGGTCTTCGGGCCCATACGCGAACGGGACCTCTATCTCTTCCACCTTATGGCGAATTTCGGTTTCTTTGG
>CACYBP010000383.1 GCA_902772625.1 Oscillospiraceae bacterium | reverse complement strand
GAGAAAGCTCCGCTTCGGCGTCGCGGTGAGGATCTATTCTTCCAAAGGCGAGGTGGAATAGAAAGAGAAAAGCCGGTCGGGGCGATCACCTGTTTTCCGGTATATGACAAGGGAAAAGACCTCTTCCGTCCGAAAGACGAAAGAGGTCTTTTTACTTCTGCGGCAATATTCCGGATCCGCACTTTTGCTTTGCTGCTCCGGATTCGCGGGATTCCAGCGGAATCTGACCGTTCCGCTCCCGTGCCCACAGGCACACATCACGCCCGAAGGGCACATCACTTGGCGAAGCCAAACATCACGTTCCGCGCAAGCGGAACACATCGTTCAAAAAAGCGCCTTTTGTCGGTAGACAAAAGACGCTTTTTTGTTGGAGCTACTGGCCGGACTCGAACCGGCGACCTGCTGATTACGAATCAGCTGCTCTACCAACTGAGCCACAGTAGCGTGACCGAACATGAAATATATTACCGCATAACCCGGGCTTTGTCAAGACATAATTTTCCCGAGGGGGAAAAGGGAAGAGAAAGATCTGTCCCGGAACAGACTTGACAAATTCCGGAGGACAACGTATAATAGTATCAGATACCAGATATAATAATCTGACAGTACAGAACATGGAATGCACGGGATGAGCATGGGAACGGCCGGAAAGAAAACGCCGCGCGGCCTTTCCGCAGCCGGACGCAAGCCCGGCGCGATCCCGGGAAAAGAGGCGAGCTTATGGAAAAGAATTTCATCCTTTCGGCCGAATCCACGATCGATCTGCCCTATTCCTATGCGGAGGAGAGGGGGATCCCGATCCTGTTTTACACCTACACCGTGGGGGAAAAGGTTTATACCGACGATATGCAGCGCGACCCGGTGGCGCTGCCGCGCTTCTACGGTCTGATCGAGGAAGGAAAGCTTCCCGCCACCTCCCAGATCAACGTTCTGGAATACGAAGCCTTCTTTGAAGAGCAGCTGAAAAAGGGCGATCTATTGCATCTGGCTTTCGGCACCGGCATGACGCCGTCTTTCTATAACGCCGAGAAAGCGGCGGAAAACCTCCGCGAAAGATATCCCGAAAGAAAGATCTTTGTGGTGGACTCTCTGGCAAGCTCCTCGGGCTACGGTCTCCTTCTGGACGCCGCGGCCGATCTCCGGGATCAGGGGAAGAGCATGGAGGAGATCGTCCGGTGGATCGAAGCGAACCGGAACAAGGTGCATCACCAGTTCTTCTGCACCGATCTGAAGATGTTCAAACGCAGCGGCCGGGTATCCGGCGCCGCCGCCACCGTGGCCACGATCCTGGGGATCTGTCCCTTGATGCGGCTGGACGACAGGGGAAAGATCATCGCCTACGACAAGGTGCGCGGCAAAAAGCGCGCCGTGGCCGCCACCGTGGACGAAATGGAAAAGCACGCCGCGGGCGGCAAAGACTACGACGGGAAGTGCTTTTTGAGCTATTCCAACTGCCCCGAGGAAGCCAAGGCGACCCTGGCTCTTCTCGAGGAGAGGTTCCCGAAGCTCAGAGGAAAGATCCGCTTCGGCCGGATCGGCACCATCATTGCCTCGCACTGCGGTCCGGGGACCGTGGCCGTGTTCTTCTTCGGCGATGAGAGAAAACCGGACGCATCGGCAAAATAAGAATAAGCCCGCCCGGAAGATCCCGGAGGGAGAAGGGAAAGCTCCGCTTCGCGCGGGGCTTTCCGCGTTTTCGACTTCTTTTGAAAATGCAGTCCGGGGGACTTGACAAAAAGCGAAAAATTGCGTATAGTATTCAAGGATTGTATCTCGGGAAAGAGTCTATCCAAGCGATTTTTACGGGACCACTCCGCCGACGCGGGGTCAAGGCCATACGGACAGCCGGGTCCACTGCCGATCGGCGGCTTACCGCCTTATTGATGGAGCGCATGGCGCTCAGGGTTTATAAGTTGGTTACTTTATAACCGCAATGCGTATATACGCAGACTTGTGAAACGGTCAATAAAGAGTAGTAAAAGTATTATTGCTATATAGACTCTAACCTCCGTGCGTCCGCAAGAACAGGGTTTCCTCAGACCGACCGGCCGGGGAGACCTTCTTCGGGGATATCCCGGTGCCGTTTTCCGTGCAGACTGCGTGATAACGCAGCCTGCACGTTACTTTTTTGAGGTGGTTCCCATGGATCAGAAAAACAAGCTTCTCGATCAAAGCCGCGCCCCGATCTACGAGGCGCTTCAGACCTTCCGGCAGATGCGGGTGGTTCCCTTCGACGTGCCGGGACATAAGCACGGCCGGGGCAACCCGGAACTGACCGCTTTCCTCGGCGAGCAGTGCGTGGGCATCGACGTCAACAGCATGAAGCCTCTGGACAACCTCTGCCATCCGATCTCGGTGATCCGGGAGGCGGAGGAACTCGCGGCCGAGGCCTTCGGCGCGGCGCACGCCTTTCTGATGGTGGGCGGGACCACCAGCTCGGTGCAGAGCATGGTGCTTTCCACCTGCAAGCGGGGGGACAAGATCATCCTGCCGCGCAACGTACACCGCAGCGTCATCAACGCCCTGGTGCTCTGCGGGGCGGTGCCGGTCTACGTGAATCCGGAGGTGGATTCCCGGCTCGGCATCTCTCTGGGGATGAAGCGGGAGAAGGTGGCGCAGGCCATCGCGGAGAACCCCGACGCCGTGGCGGTGCTGGTCAACAACCCGACCTATTACGGGATCTGCAGCGATCTCCGGGCCATCGTGAAAATGGCCCACGACGCGGGGATGTACTGCCTTGCGGACGAAGCCCACGGGACCCATTTCTATTTCGGCGAGGGCATGCCGGTTTCGGCCATGGAGGCCGGGGCCGATATCACCGCCGTTTCGATGCACAAAAGCGGCGGAAGCCTTACGCAGTCCAGCCTTCTTCTCACCGGCCCCCGCGTCAGCGCGGGACATGTCAGACAGATCATCAATCTGACCCAGACCACCTCGGGAAGCTATCTTCTGATGTCCAGCTTGGACATCAGCCGGAAAAATCTCGCCATGCGCGGGAAGACGGTGTTCAGCCGCGTCACCGAAATGGCGAATTACGCCCGGGAGGAGATCAACGCCATCGGCGGCTATTACGCCTTCGGAGAAGAGCTGATCGACGGCAACGCGATCTTTGATTTCGATCCCACAAAGCTCAGCGTGCACACCCGGGATATCGGCCTTGCCGGCATCGAGGTTTACGACATTCTCCGGGACGAATACGATATCCAGATCGAATTCGGCGACATCGGCAACATTCTCGCCTATCTTTCCATGGGCGACCGGCCGCAGGAGCTGGAAAGACTGGTCAGCGCCCTGGCCGAGATCCGCCGCCGTTACCAGCGGGACAGCTCCGGCCTATTGAGCCAGGAGTATATCGACCCCGACGTGGTCAAAAGCCCCCAGGAGGCCTTCTACGCCGAGACGAAAAGCCTTCCGCTCCGGGAGAGCGCCGGGTATATCTGCAGTGAGTTCGTCATGTGTTACCCGCCGGGGATCCCGATTCTGGCGCCGGGAGAGCGCATCACGCACGAGATCCTGGACTATATCGAATACGCCAAGGCGAAGGGCTGCTCCATGACGGGTCCTGAGGATCCGGACATTCTGCGCCTGAACGTGCTGGCATAAGGAGGAAACGCCGTGGAACTCTGGTTCAGTGAATTTCATACCCCCGACGTGAAGCACAGCATCCGCGTCAACCGCCATCTCTATTCCAGCCGCAGCGATTACCAGCAGATCGATATTTTCGAGACGCCGGAGTTCGGAAGAGTCCTGACGCTGGACAACAACGTGATGCTCACCGAAAGGGACGAGTTTATCTACGACGAAATGATCACCCACGTGCCCATGTCGGTGCATCCGAACGCCGAGAGCGTTCTGGTGATCGGCGCGGGGGACGGCGGCGTGGTGAAGGAGCTTGCACGGTACGAGAGCGTGAAACGGATCGATCTGGTGGAAATGGATCCCCAGGTGGTGGAAGCCTGCCGGATTTATCTGCCTGAAAACGCCAGCCGTCTGGATGACGAGCGGGTGCATATCTATTTTGACAACGCCCTCCGCTTCATCCGCCGGTGCAGCGAGCAGTACGATCTGATCATCGTGGACTCGGTCGACCCCTCCGGCCCTTCGGAAGGGTATTTCACCCGGGAATTCTACGGCAGCTGCTTCAACGCCCTGAAGGAAGACGGCATCATGGTGAACCAGCAGGGAAGCCCCTTCTATCAGCACGACGCCGAGGCCATGCAGAGAAGTCACAAGCGGATTGTCAACACCTTTCCCATCAGCCGCGTCTATCAGGCGCACATCCCGACCTATGCCGCGGGCTACTGGCTTTTCGGTTTTGCCAGCAAGAAATACCATCCCATCGACGATCTGAACCCCGGCAAATGGGAAAAGCTTGGTCTGGAAACGCGGTATTACACCACGAAGCTTCACGTCGGCGCCTTCTATCTGCCGGCCTTCCTGGAAAAAATGCTGCAGGAGGTGGAGACCAGATGATCTCTCCCAACGTGGAGACCTTTATCGGCTGCGACGCGGGCTTTGAAGAGGCGTCGATCGTGCTTTTCGGCGCGCCGTTTGATTCCACCACCAGCTTTCGTCCCGGCGCCCGCTTCGGCTCGGCGGCCATGCGGCACGAAAGCTTCGGTCTTGAGACCTACAGCCCTTATCAGGATAAAGACCTGAGCGATATCCGGGTCTTTGACGCGGGCGATCTGGAGCTTTCCTTCGGAAACGCGGAATCGGCTCTTCGGGATATCGAGGAGAGGGCGGAGGAGATCCTGAAACACGGGAAACTCCCGGTTCTTCTGGGCGGGGAACATCTGGTGACGCTCGGTGCTCTGCGCGCCACGCTCCGGAAATACCCCGATCTCCATCTGATCCAGTTCGACGCGCATACCGATCTCAGGGACGAATATCTCGGCGCGAAGCTCAGCCACGCGGCGGTGGTGCGCCGCGCCCACGATCTCATGGGAGACGGGAGGATCCATCAATACTGCATCCGAAGCGGGGAGAGGGAAGAGTTCCGGTTTGCCAAGGAGCATACCGATCTTCATAAATTTGATTTCACGGGTCTTCGCGAGACCTGCGAGGCCCTGAAAAGGGCCGGAACGCCGGTCTATCTGACCGTCGATCTGGATTGCCTGGATCCCGCGGTGTTCCCCGGCACCGGGACGCCGGAGGCGGGAGGCGTATCATTCCCGATGCTTCTGGACGCGATCCTTCTGGTGTCGGAAACGAATCTTGCGGCGGCCGATCTCACCGAGCTTGCGCCGTCTCTCGATCAGAGCGGGTCCAGCACGGCGACGGCCTGCAAGGTACTCAGAGAACTGCTTCTTGCCATTAAGAGAGCTTGAGGAGGATAGAAAATGAGCAGAGTATTGGTTATCGGCTGCGGCGGCGTGGCGCAGGTCGCCATCCGGAAATGCGCCCAGAGAAGCGAAATCTTCACCGAAATGTGCATCGCGAGCCGTACGAAATCCAAGTGCGACGCCCTGGCCGCCGATCTGGAGGGGACCACCTCCATGAAGATCACCACCGCCAGAGTGGACGCCGACCGGGTGGAGGAGCTTGTCGCCCTGATCCGGGCGTATAAGCCCGATCTGGTGATGAACATCGCCCTTCCTTATCAGGATCTCACGATCATGGACGCGTGTCTCGCCTGCGGCGTGAACTATATGGATACCGCGAATTACGAGCCGGAGGACACCGACGACCCCGCCTGGCGGGAGATCTACGAGAAGAGGTGCCGGGAAAAGGGCTTTTCGGCCTATTTTGATTACAGCTGGCAATGGGCGTACCGGGAAAGATTCGAGAAAGCGGGCCTGACCGCGCTTCTCGGATGCGGATTCGACCCCGGCGTGACCCAAGCCTACTGCGCCTACGCCAAAAAACACGAGTTCGACGAGATCGACACCATCGACATCCTGGACTGCAACGGCGGCGATCACGGTTATCCCTTTGCCACCAATTTCAACCCCGAGGTCAATCTGCGCGAGGTCTCGGCTCCCGGAAGCTATATCGAAAACGGCAAATGGGTGGAGATCCCGGCCATGTCCGTCAAGCGGGAATACGACTTTGACGAGGTGGGCAGAAAGGATATGTACCTTCTGCATCACGAGGAGCTGGAATCGCTGGCCGAAAACATCCCCGAGGTCAAAAGGATCCGTTTCTTCATGACCTTCGGCCAGAGCTATCTGACCCATATGAAATGCCTGGAAAACGTGGGGATGCTTTCCACCACCCCGGTGAACTTCGAGGGGCACGAGATCGTTCCCATCAAATTCCTCAAGGCTCTCCTTCCCGATCCCGCGAGCCTCGGTCCCCGCACCGTGGGAAAGACCAACATCGGCTGCATCTTCACCGGGAAAAAGGACGGAAAAGAAAAGACCTATTATATCTATAACGTCTGCGATCACCAGGCCTGCTACCGCGAGGTAAAGAGCCAGGCCATCAGCTACACCACCGGCGTTCCCGCCATGTGCGGCGCGATGATGCTCCTCACCGGCAAGTGGAACCTGACCGGTGTGCACACCGTGGAGGAATTCGACCCGGATCCCTTCCTGAAGGCGCTGGATGAGAACGGGCTTCCGAGAAGCGAAAACCGCGCCCCGGTGATCGTGGAATGATCCCCCGTCCCGATCTGCGGCCTCCCTTCGGAGAATTGGGAGGCGCCGCGCCGGAGGAGCTTTTCTCCGGGATCCCCACACCGGCCTACGTGATCGATGAGGCGGCTCTTGTGAAAAACGGAGAGATCCTGAAACGCCTCTCGGATAAGACCGGATGCCGGATATTGCTTGCGCAGAAGGCCTTTTCCAATTACGATTTTTACCCGATCCTCAGCCGCTATCTCCATGGCACCGAAGCCAGCGGTCTTTATGAGACCCGCCTCGGATATGAAAAAATGCCCGGAAAGGAGACCCACGTCTTCTCGGCGGCCTTCCGGGAGGAGGAGTTTGCCGGGATTACCCGGTATGCCGATCATATCGTCTTCAATTCGATCGGTCAGCTCCGGAAATTCGGCGAGCGGGCGAAAAACGCCGGCTTGGAGGTCGGGCTTCGTCTGAACCCCGAATGCTCCACCCAGGAGGGGCACGCGATCTACGATCCCTGCGCGCCGGGAAGCCGACTGGGGGTCACGAAGGCGCGATGGGACGAAGAGATGACGCTGGATCTGTTTTCGATCCTGGACGGCGTGCACTTCCACACCCTTTGCGAGCAGGATTCCGACGCTTTGGAAACGACGCTTCGCGCGCTGGAAAAAAGCTTCGGCGAATGGCTTCCCTTTATGAAATGGATCAACCTGGGCGGCGGACATCACGTCACCCGCCCCGGGTACGATCTGGAACGGCTCGAAAGGCTGATCCGCGAGACGCGGGAAAAATGGGAGGTCGAGGTCTATCTGGAGCCCGGCGAGGCCGTGGCTCTCAACGCGGGGTATTTCCTGACGAGAGTCCTGGACGTGGTGGAGAATGCCGGCGTGAGAATCGCGATCCTGGACGGAAGCGCCGCCTGCCATATGCCCGACGTGATCGAGATGCCCTATCTGCCGCCGCTTTACGGCGCGGAGGCCGCGGGAAAAGATGGCTTTCTTTACCGCCTGGCGGGACCGACGTGCCTTGCGGGCGACGTGATCGGGGATTACGCGTTCCCCGAAAAGCTTAAGGAAAACGATCTCCTGGTCTTCGGCGACATGGCGATCTATACCACCTGCAAGAACAACACCTTCAACGGTATGCCGCTGCCCTCGATCTGGAAAAGGGACCGGACCGGTACCTTTTCAAAGATCAGAGCCTTCGGATATGAGGATTTCCGTGACAGACTCGGAAGCAAGGAGTAACCCGGCGCCGGACTCTCCCGGGGAGTCCGGCGTTTTCGTATGAGAGAGAAGAGCTTTTTTGTTTTCTCAACCATCGCTCATAGCTTTGCAACCGGTGCTCTATTCTCTTATTCCGGAAAGAATGATATTCTCTTGGCAAGACAAAGAAAGGGGATGATCTATTTGATCAACGTACTTGCAAACAACATCGCGTATTATCGCAGACTGAACGGCATGACGCAGGAAGAACTTGCGGAGCGGGTCGGAGTCTCGCCGCAGGCGGTATCCAAATGGGAACAGAGGATCAACGCGCCGGATGTGGCGTTTCTGACGGAGCTTTCCGGAATACTCGGGATTTCGATCGACGAGCTTTTCGGCAAAAGGATCGAAAGAGAGCCGGTATATGAACTGGTTGACAAGGTGCCCTGGCCCGACGACGGAAAGCTCCGGGTGGCGGTCTATTCCGGAAGGAAGCTCGTCCGGCAGACGGCGTATGAATTGGAACCGGGAAAGAACCGGTTGGGGATCCGCTTTGATCTGGGACCCGGAAAAACGATAACAGGAGAGGTAAAGATAGAGAGAGAATAAAATGAAGCGGCCTCCGGAACGATCCGGAGGCCGCCTTTTCCTATCCTGTCTCCTTCAATCCTTCGCCGATCCGGGAAGGATGAATTCCGAGACCATGTCCGCAAAGACCGGTTCTCCGGTGTAACCGCAGTGATTATATCCGCTCATCCTGCGAAAGGTGACCCGGGCGGGGGAGTAGCCGAAGGCGTAAAGGGTGCGCAGAAGGACGTAATGCTGCTCCAGTCTGCCCGGCATGTCGTTGTCGGCGGCGATAAAGAGGAGCTTTGCCTTCTGAAGCGGGTTTTCCGCCGGCTTGTCGATAAAGTAGAGGGGAGACGCCTCGTCCACCCGGATGGCGCGGGGATCGATCCCGCGCTCCCTGAGGACGTTATAGTGCGTGGTGGGCTGACCGGCGTCGAAGACGTAGCCCGAAAGATCGTCGGGATCGATCCCGTGGGCATTGAGATAGGTCTTATCGAAATAGAGCATCATGGAAAGATACCCGCCCGCCGAGGAGCCGCCGACATAGATCCCTGAAAACCCGCCGTATTCCGCGCCGTGCGCCTTGAGGAAGGCGGTCGCTTCGGCGGCGTCCCGGATGAAATCGGGAAAACGCGCTGAGGGATACATCCGGTAGTTGGCGCTGGCCGAGGCGATGCCGCGCCGGGCTAGCACCTCCGCGTGCCTCTGGAAATCCGATTTGTCCCCGGCCTCCAGACCGCCGCCGTGAAAATAGAGGAAGAGCGGCGCCGGCATACTGTCCGGCAGGCAGAGATCGAGTGATGAAGCGCCGTAAACGACGTCGTTGATGATTTTCATATGCTTTCATGTCCCTCCAGATCGTAATATGTTT
>CACYBP010000382.1 GCA_902772625.1 Oscillospiraceae bacterium | reverse complement strand
CTGCTTTTCTATATCATCGCGGTGCTTCCCTTCTGGTTCCGGAAGCCCTTCCCCGAGATCTTCGTCCCGGTGGATTTTCTGGCCGCGGGAGTCTTCGTATGGTACGTGGCCTTCGCCACCGGGGGAAGCTGGTACTGGAGCTTCGCCTTCCCCCTGATCGCGATCTCGGGCGGGCTGACCGTGGGGCTTTTATGCCTTCTCAAATACGTGAAGCGCGGGAAGATCTTCATTCTCGGGGGCTTTCTCGTGCTGCTCGGCGGGTTCATGCTGCTGATCGAGCTTTTCGAGCATATCACTTTCCAAACGCCGATGTTCCTTTGGAGCATCTTCCCCATGGCGGGCTTTCTCACCGCGGGGCTTTTCCTCCTGATCGCCGGGATGATCCGGCCTTTGCACCGGGCGCTTGCCAAGCGGTTCTTCTTCTGAGGGCCGGGGCATGAAAAAACACCTTCTCCGCCTTCTGCACGTCGAGCGCGTCACGATCCCCGTGGGGGATCACAGGATCCGCCTTCTGATCCTCCGGTCCCGGGAGAGCGGCGAAAAGCCGGGACCCGCGGTCCTCTGGGTCCACGGGGGCGGGTATCAGTCCGGCTCCGCCAAGGACGTTTTCGCCACCCGCGCCCTGGCGCTGCCCCTGAAATACGGGGCCCTGCTGGTCTCGCCCGAGTACCGGCTTTCGCGAAAGCATCCCTATCCCGCGGCGCTCCACGACTGCTATTCGGCGCTTCTCTGGCTGCGGGATCACGCGGAGGAATACGGCGCGCGCTCCGATCAGATCATGGTCGGCGGCGAAAGCGCCGGAGGCGGCATGGCCGCGGCGCTCTCGCTTCTTTCCCGGGACCGGGGAGAGGTCGCCGTCGCCTTTCAGATGCCGCTCTACCCCATGCTGGACGACCGGCCGACCTCATCCTCCCGCGACAATCACGCGCCGAACTGGAACACGAAGCGCAACGTCAAGGCGTGGAAGCGCTACCTCCGGGAGTCCTTCGGCACCGCTCTGGTAAGCCCCTACGCCGCGCCGGCGCGCGCCGCCGATCTCCGGGGACTTCCCCCCTGCTACACCTTCGTGGGGGATATCGAGCCCTTTTACGCCGAGACCGCGGACTACGTCCGCCGCCTGAGGGAGGCCGGAGTCGAGGCCGATCTGGACGTCTATCCCGACTGGTTCCACGCCTACGACCTGTTTTTCCCCGCCAAAAAGATCGTCCGGGAGGCGGTGGCCCGGTTCGAGGAGCGATATCTTTACGCCGCCGCCCACTATTTCGCGCCGCAGAAAAAGTGAATCCCGCCTGGGTATCCCCGGCTTCTTCCCCCAGGCGCGGCGCGCATTCTTTTCTTCCGTCTGTTTTCCATCTGATATGTAATATGGGGCGCAGGACGCGCGGAGCTTCGCGCGTCCGGGTCTGACTATATTTGAAAGGAGGGACTTCCCTTGGCCGAGATCCGCGGCGTCGTCACCGACGTGATCTATTCAAACGAAGAGACCGGATACAGCGTTCTGGAGCTGGAGAGCGAGGGGGCGGTCTCTCTGGTGGTCACGGGCAACATCCCCCTTCCGGGCAACGGCGAGATCATCGAGGCCGAGGGCGAGCTGGTCAGCCATCCGGTCTACGGCCAGCAGTTCAAGGCCCGGCGGGTGACCCGCTCCTTTCCCGAGGAGTCCAACGACCTTCTGCTTTATCTGTCCTCCGGCGTGATCAAGGGCGTGGGGCTGACCACCGCGCGCCGGATCGTCTCCGCTTTCGGCGTCGAGGCCCTTTCGATCATGGAAAACGACCCCGAACGCCTCAGCGAGATCAAGGGGATTACCCCGAAAAAGGCTCTGGAGATCGGCGAAGCCTTCCGGAGGCTCGCGGGGCTTCGCGCCCTGGGAGATTTCCTATCGGGAAGCGGTCTGGACGCCGCCATCTCCATGGAGCTTCTGCGCCGGTTCGGGAACGAGGCGCTGCCCCGGATCCTTTCGGATCCCTATCTTCTGGTGACCCTCGGCATGACCGTGAATTTCGAGGCGGTGGACCGCCTTGCCGAAAAGCAGGGTATCCCCCGCTCTTCCCCCCGCCGGACCGACGCCGGGGTGCTCTTCATGCTCTCGCTGGCCGAGGGGAACGGGCACGTCTGTCTGCCCGAAAGCCTGCTTCTCTCCTCCGCCGCGTCGCGGCTCGGTCTGGAGAAGGAGGACGCCGCGGAGTCACTTTCCCGTCTGGAAGGCGCGGGGCAGGTGATCTTTTCCCCCTTTGAGGGAGAGAATTACGTCTATCTTCCCCGGCTTTATCGAGCCGAGCGGCACGTGGCCGAAAAGATCGCCGCTCTGGCGAAGGTGCGCTACAAGGTCCCCAAGGGGCTTCTGCTCCTGATCGAAAAGGCCGCGGAAAGCCTTCTGGTCTCCTATACCGAAAAGCAGACCGAGGCCCTTCGCGCCGCCGCCGAAAACGGCGTGATGATCCTGACCGGCGGGCCGGGCACCGGCAAGACCACCGCCATCCGCGGGATGATCGCCATGCTGGAGGGGCTGGGGTGCGAGGTGGCTCTGGCCGCCCCCACCGGCCGCGCCGCCAAGCGCATGAGCGAGCTTTGCCACAGGGAGGCCCGGACCATCCACCGCCTGCTGGAGGTCACGGTGGATCCCCGGGGCGAAATGGTCTTCAACCGCGGCGCCCTGAATCCGCTTCCGGCCGACGCGGTGATCCTGGACGAGCTTTCCATGGTGGACGTGGAATTGATGTCCTCGCTTCTGGCCGCCCTGAAGGATGGCGCGCGGCTGATCCTGGTGGGCGACGCCGACCAGCTCCCCTCGGTGGGCGCGGGGACCGTGCTGGAAAGTCTTCTGGAAAGCGGGATCGTCCCGTCGGTGAGGCTGGACGAGATCTTCCGCCAGGCCCGGGAAAGCAGGATCATCGTCGGCGCGCACGAGGTGCGGAACGGCCGGATGCCGCCGCTCCGGGAAAAGAGCGGCGACCTCTTCTTTCTCCCCCGCCGCACCTCCCGGGAAATGGCCGACACCGTGGTGGATCTGGTGACGAACCGGCTTCCCAACCGCCTTTCCATCCTGCCCGAGGACGTGCAGATCCTGCTTCCCAACCGCCGGGGCGCCGGCGGCACCGAGGAATTGAACCCGCTTCTGCAGGACGCCCTCAATCCCAAAGGACACGGCAAGCGCGAGGTGCGCGGCCGCTTCTCGGTCTTCCGGGAGGGCGACCGGATCATGCAGACCGCCAACAATTATGAGATCGAATGGCGGAAAAACGACTCTCTGGAGCGCGGCACCGGCATCTTCAACGGCGACGTGGGCGTGATCCTTTCCATCGACAACGACGGGGGCAGCATGGTGATCCGCTTCGACGAGCGCACCGCCGTCTACCGGTTCGAGCTTCTGGATCAGATCGAGCTTGCCTACGCGGTCACGGTGCACAAATCCCAGGGCAGCGAATACCCTGCGGTGATCTTCGGGGCGACCCTTTCCCGCTCCCGGCTTCTGAACCGGAGCCTTTTCTACACCGCCATGACCCGGGCCAAAAAGCTTCTGATCCTGGTGGGCAGGCCGGAATCCATCGAGGAGATGGTCTCCAACGCCCGTCCCACCGCGCGCTTCAGCCTTCTTTCCCCCTTCCTTTCGGAGGAGACCGGGAAATATCTCATGCGCTGAGCTTTATATTCGCGGACCGGGTCTTCCCCGCCGCGTTTTTCTGAAAGTCCTCAAAAAGGAGTGAATGTATGGATACCGTCACCGTTTTCCGCGAACCGTCAGAAAGGCCGGTCCCGCCTCTGAACGGCGTCAACGGAGGTCCCGTCAGCTTCAATTTCCGCCGGGACGCCCGGGAGCTCTTCCGCGAGGCCCATATCCCCTATTGCCGTCTTCACGACATCGAAGGCCCTCTGGGGGGCGGGAAATTCGTCGACGTGCGGAACGTCTTCCCCCTCTGGGAGCTGGATGAGGACGATCCGGCCTCCTACGATTTCACCTTCACCGACGAATATCTCCGCGCCATCCGCGATTCCGGCGCGGAGCCCTTTTACCGGCTGGGCGAAACCATCGACCACGGATATCTCAAGGCCCACGTGCGCCCGCCGAAGGATCCCCGGAAATGGGCGAAGATCTGCCTGAACATCGTCCGGCATTATAACGAGGGCTGGGCGAACGGCTTTCATTACGGGATCACCTACTGGGAGATCTGGAACGAGCCGGAAAACCCGCCCATGTGGACCGGGACGAAGGAGGAGTATTTCGCCCTGTACCGGGAGACCGCGAATCTTCTGAAGCGCGAATT
>CACYBP010000381.1 GCA_902772625.1 Oscillospiraceae bacterium | reverse complement strand
TTTCCTGTTCATACGCCGGACCGGATCATTCCCGGCGCAGGGCTTCGATGGGATTGAGCTTGCTGGCCTTGATCGCGGGCACGAGGCCGAAGAACAGGCCGATCACCGTGGAGAAGGCCACCGCCACCAGGCAGGCGGGCACGCTGACCGCAGTGGGGATGCTCATCACGTGGGAAAGCATCTTCGCAAGGCCGATGCCTCCCGCCACTCCCAGGATCCCGCCCAGGGAGGTCAATACAGCCGCCTCGGTCAGAAACTGCCACAGGATGCGTCTTCTCCGGGCGCCCAGCGCCTTTTTCAGGCCGATCTCCCGGGTCCTTTCGGTGACCGACACCATCATGATGTTCATGACGCCGATGCCGCCCACCAGAAGCGAGATCCCGGCGATCCAGACAAGCTGGGTGTTGGCCGAGCCCGCAAGGTTTTCCAGCTCGGAGGCTCTTTCCAGAAGGTTCACCGCCTCGTATTTGACGTTCCCGCCGGAGACGGTCTTCTCGTTGAGAAGATCGGCCGCGGCACGACCCGCTTTGGTCATGTCGTCGGTGCTTTCGGCACGCACGGCGGCCGACTGCGGCTCGTCATACCGGAACAGCACGTTCCAGGCGTTATCGGGCACGAACACGATCCCGGAGGAGGTGTCGGCGTAGAGATAATAATCCTGCATGGTCTCGATGGTGGGGGAATTGGTCACGTCCTTTTCCGCCACACCCACCACGGTGTAGGGCTCGCCCTGGATCTCCAGGATCATGCCCACCGGGTTTTCTCCCTCAAAAAGGCGTGAGGCCGCCCGGGCGTTCAGGATCGCGGTCTTGCGGTATTCGGTGAAATCCCGCTCCGTGAAGCCCCGGCCCAGGCGTATCTGGTAGCCGTTCACCGAGAAGAAATGGGAGTCCACGCCGTAAAGATCGCCCGAGAAGGCGTTGTTTTTCCAGAAGATATTGCCCGCGTAGCTGCGGGAACGGTAAAGCGAGCACTCCTTTACGCCGGGGAGGGCGTCGACGGCCGCCCGGGCCTCCTCATCCGCCGGGCTCACTCCGGCGGGAAGCGCCATATAGGAAAGCTCCATGGGATTGCCGTCCTGGGAAAGACGGACGGTCACCACGTTGTTGCCCGCACCGATGAGATTTTCCTTGATCTGCTCGCTGGTGCCCTTGATGGTGGACACGATGGTAATGATGGAGGCGATGCCGATGATGATGCCGAGCATGGTCAGAAAGGAGCGGAGCTTATGGCTCCAGAGTCCCTGAAAGGACAAAGCAATATTCTGAAGCATTCTCTCTCACCATCCTTCGTAAAAGCTCTGGGCGTCGGCTTCTTCGGTCTTCGCGCCCGGGACCACGTTCTTCCCGTAGGGGAAGGCCACGAATTCGTCGGGCGAAAGGCCGCCGCGAATCTCGGTATAATTCCCCCAGAGATCGCGCCCGGTGCGGATCGTCCGTTCCTCCAGAAGGCCGTCTTCCCCGCGCACGAAGCAGTAGCTTCTGCTGCCGTCGGTGCGGATGAACTGATTCTGCAGGAAGAATGTCCCGAGGGAGGCGGGCCGGCTCTGGTAGGTCACCGAGACGTAATCGTCCTCCCGAAGGGGCTGATCCCCGCTGACGAACACCGTAAAGGGATAAAAGGAGACGTTCTGATTGCCGGAGGAGTAGCTGTAGCCGTCGGTGGTGGGGTATTCCCCGATCTCGACCACCTTGCCCTCACAGCCGGTGCCGGTCATCCAGGACTGGATATTCACCGTGCTCCCCACGGTCAGGGCGCCCCGCTCCATCTCGCTCATGGTGCAGCGGATATAGTATCCGCCGCCCGCCGAGATCTCGAGAAGCGCTTCCCCGCTCTCGCGGGCCTCGTCCTCGGTGCGCACCGCGGTGACGACGCCGTCGATCTCGCTGCGCACCACCCCGTCGGCGATCTCTTTTTCTTTTTTCTCCAGGTCGATCCGGGAGATCTTCAGAGCCAGCGTCGCTTCCTCGATCTCCTTCTGCTTCTCATCCCGCATCTGCCGGAGCTCGGCCGCCGTGTAGGGCGAGCCGGATTCCTTGTAGTAGGGCTCGGGCGGCGCGTCGTAGGCCTCGATCTCCGGCGGGAGGAAGGGGGCAAAGAGGCGCATGCCGCCGTTCTTCGCGATCTCCACGCCGTAAGACGCGAGCACCCGCCCGTTCAGGGCGTTGAATTCCCGGACCAGGAGCACCGCGTACCGGGTGCCGTCGTCGGGCTCCTCCGCGGGAGGCTCGGTCGCGCTTTCGGTCTCTTCTTCCGGCGCAGTCCTGCCCTCCGGCTCCTCTGCCGGTTCTTCGCCGGTCTCCTCCGCGGGCTTTTCGGTCTTTTGGGGGATCCAGGAGAGGATATCCTCCGGCGTGAAGCGCAGCTCATCGCCGATCAGGATATAGGCCGGATTCTCTTCGCTCCGCCCGCCTCCGGACAGATAGAGCGGCGGAGTGACGGTCTGATATTTGACGGTGTTTTCCGGGATCACCAGCACGCTGGAATAGGGACGCATGGCCTTGAGGATCTTCAATTCCTTTTCGGAATTTTCCAGAGCCATCTCTTCTTTGGCCACCGCAAGTCTTGCGCGCATCAGGTCGATCTCCGAAAGGGTCGAGTCGTAAGAGACCAGCGGATCGCCCTTTTTCACCTTCTGGCCCACGGTGACGTAGACCTCCCGGACGGTCTGGCTTTCGCTCTGCCAGACCTTCTG
>CACYBP010000380.1 GCA_902772625.1 Oscillospiraceae bacterium | reverse complement strand
GTTTCCGAAAACGGGCGAAGCTTTTTTCGAAAAAGAACCTTGAAAAGCCACAGCAGATACCTCCGTTCACTTGCGTAGAGACAGCGCTTTCTCAATGGCCGCGTTCACCCTGACGCGGAGAGAGGGGAGGAAGGAGGAATCGGCGGGGTAGCGGCTGAGGGTCAGGGCGCCGCCCGCCGCCTCGCGGACAAGCTCACGGGTTTCTTTTCCGCCGATCAGGCTTTCCAGAAGCCGCAGGGCGCGAAGGTCGTCCTTCGCCATGCGCATGTACTGATACCGGAGCGATTCCTCCGGAAGGCCGTCCTTGCCGGGGTAGACGATGAAGGGATCGCCCGCGGGCCAGGATTCGAACCCGTCGGTGACGGCGTAGGGGTCGATCTTGGAAAGCGAGCGCTCGGTGTTGTAGAAATTGAAGCCCCACTGCAAAAAGCCCGCGGCGTTTTCCAGAAAGAGCTGGGTCCCGATCACGCGCGTCCGCCCGCCGGGCATGGCGAAGAACCGGTTGGAGACCCCGACGGTCTGCCCGCAGCAGTAGTAAAGCCACAGATCCGGGATCCCCGCCGCGAAGAATTTGGGAAGGTCGGCGCTGTTCGTGGAGACCACGGGGTGGGTGACCACGCCCTTTTCGTAGAAGGCGAAGTGGGAAAGGGCGTCCATGAAAAGCGCGTCGGGCAAAATCGCCTTCGCCTGATCCCGGGCGGCGAGATAGGCCGGAAGCTGGTCCTCGGAGGGCTCGTCGGAGATATGGAACCGGCAGTTTTCGTAGACCCCGAGCCGGATCAGCTCTTCCCGGAGAGCCGGGAGGAACGCCGTGAGGAAATCGGCGTATTCGCCGCCCACCGCGTCGGTCTCCCATCCGAAGAGCTTTTTATATTCTCCGTCCACCGTGGCCATGATCTTCGGCGCGTGCTCCGCGCCCCACTGGGTGTAAAGATGCGCGATCTCAAAGTGATCGATCCCGAGAGAAAGGCAGAGCTTCACCCATCTTGTAAGGTCGGTGAAATCAAAGGCGTACGTGCCCTTATCGCGCGCGATCTTCACCAGCTGAACGGTGGTGCGCTCACGCCCCACGGCGGTGTCCAGAGGCGGGGTGAAGACCGGCGTCAGGATCACGTTGATCCCCATGCGGGCGGCCGAGGCCAGGAAGTTTTCAAGAATTTGCCAATGCTCTTCGGAAAGTGGCTCGACGCCGTAATAATCCGCGAGGCAGTCGGCGTGGAACCATTCGGTGTGCAGAAGGGTCTGGGCCGGGAGCGCGGCGTCGATCAGGGTGACCTCCTGGGAGACCGACCGCTTTTCCCCGTCTGGCGCTTCGGCCGTGAAGACGATCTCGTGAAGACCCGCGGGACAGGTCTTTTCCGGCTCGGCGTCGATCCAAACCGCCTTCCAGCGGCCGCGGGTGCGCAAGATCCCCTCCGGAAGCTCCCGGAGCAGATCGGGGAAGAGTCCCGGGACGGTGGAAAGATAATTTTCATCCGCGCGGTCGGGATAGGAGGGCATGCGCACCGGCATCTCGATGACCTCGCGCATGCGAAGCGAGAAGCCCTCTCCCGAAAGGGTGAGCTTCAGATCGCCCGAGGAGAGGATCGCCGCCTGAAACGAGGCGGTCTCGCCCCGCAGGATCGAAAGGGGTACCGGGGGTTCCTTCGGCCCGGCGGAGGAAAAGATCTTTTCCAAGGGGCTTGAAAGCCTGAGTTCCATAAAAGTCCTCCTGATTGGGGGAAAGCGCGGCGCTTTCCCGCGTTTCTTCTGAAGAAGGGCCGACGGCCCTTTTCACGTGATATTATACCCCCGGACCGGCGCGATTGCAAGGAGAAAAGCGCCTCCGGACGCGGGGAAGCGGGATAAAGCCATAAATTGCCGAAAAAGCGGCGAAAGGGTGGAAAATCCGGGAAGAATGTGGTAGAATAAAAGTTGCATGAAAAAAAGGCCGCTTCCGGCGGCCGAAAGGGGGGAGCTTTGCCGGTGGGAGCCATGCTGCACGTTCTGAAAAAGTACGCGGTGATCCTTCTCCTTCTGCCCTTCCGGCTTTTCCCGGTGAAAAAGAACAGGATCCTTCTGCTTTCGGATCTGGACGGGAAATACGCGGGGAACCCGAAGTATCTCGCGGAATGGCTGATCCGGGAGAGAAAGGGCGTTTACGAGCTGGTCTTCGCGCTGTCCGATCCCGGGGCGTATCCCGCCCTTGGGGAAAAGGGGATCCGCGCGGTGAAAAAGGGGAGCTTCCGGTATTTTTACGACGCCATGACCTGCCGCGTTTTCATCACCGACAGCGCGGGGTATTCCTATCTGCCTCTGGGGAAGAGGACGCTGGTGGTGAACACCTGGCACGGCGGCGGCGCGTACAAGAAATTCAATCTCGATTTTTACGGACGGACGCCCGCCCTTCTGAAAAACGCCCGGCTCAACGAAAAGAAGACCGGCCTGATGGCGGC
>CACYBP010000379.1 GCA_902772625.1 Oscillospiraceae bacterium | reverse complement strand
TCGCTGGTCCAGTTTTCCACCGTGGGGGTGAGACCCAGAAGGTCGCAGGTGGGCTGGCAGGTCTCTCTGGCGCGGCCGTTGGGCGACACGAAGACCTTGTCCACGCCGTGGATCGCCAGACGCTTTCCCATGGCGGCGGCCTGGAGCTTTCCCTTGGGGGTCAGGGTGTCGGGATCGTAGATGGGATCCCCGTGGCGGATGATATAAAGAAGCATAAGTTGTTTTCCTTTCCCGTTTTTTCCGGATTTATTGTAGCACGCCGGGGACGGAAAAGCAAGACGGGCTTCTCTTTTTCTTATTGACGCGGACCGGGTTTCGGGATAGAATAAAAGAAAAAACGAAAGGACGGGAAAAGAATGGGTATCGGCATCGTTTCGACGAAATACGGAAAGCTTCGGGGAGAAGAGCTCCCGGGAAAATACGAAGGGATCACGGTGTTCCGCTCGGTCCCCTACGCCGCGCCTCCGGTGGGGGAGCTTCGCTTCCGGGACCCCCGGGAGCCCGAGGGCTGGAACGGCGTGCTGGACGCCACCCACGCGTCCCCAAGACCCATGCAGGACGCGGGGACCGGGCTGGAGATGGAGCCCTGGAGAAGCGATTTCTACTATAGGGGCAATCCGCCCATGAGCGAGGACTGCCTCTATCTTTCGGTCGCCACCGGCGCGAAGGAGCCGGGAGAGGGACGGCCGGTCTTCCTCTGGTTCCACGGCGGCGGGCTTCAGAGCGGATACAACAGCGAGATCGAATTCGACCCCGCGGAGCTTGCCCGGAAGGGGGTCGTGGTGGTCTCGGTGGGGCAGAGGCTGAACGTCTTCGGCTACCTCGCGCTGCCGGCCCTTTCCTCCGAGCAGGGCGGGATCAGCGGCAACTACGGCCTGAAGGACGAGTTCATGGCGCTTTCCTGGGTGAAGGAAAACATCGCCTTCTTCGGCGGCGATCCGGAGAATATCACCCTGGGCGGGCAGTCGGGCGGCACCGCGAAGAGTACCGCCCTGGCCACCTCTCCGAAGGCGCGGGGGATGGTGAAGCGGTGCATCAACCAGTCCAATCTCGCCTGGGCCAGGAATTACCCGACTCTCGCGGAGGCGGAGGAGAGCGGAAGACTGTATCTGGAAAACCTCGGGCTCGATCCGGATATCACGCCGGAGGAGCTGCGGCGCATCCCCGCCTTCCGGTTCTATAAGCTTCAAAAAAGGCCGGAGGGCTTCGGCGCGAAGGGCGGTCTCCCGGGCTCCATGGCGGCCGACGGGGTGTGGGTGGCCTCCCCCTCGGCGGTGGAAAACATGGCGAATTACGGGTGCGGGATCGACTATCTCTCGGGCGGCAACCTCGGGGAAAGCTCGCTCCGGGATCCGGGGCTGATGCCCGGGAAGGGCTTCCGGGACGCGGAGGATTTCCGGGGGTTCATGCGGGAAAAGCTCGGCTCACTCTACGATGAATACGGATTTGAAAAGCTCTGGCCGGTGACCGACGGCGACGTGAACTTCCGGAGCCGGGAACTTGCGGCCCGGGCCTTCTCGGGCGGCCACGCCACCAGGATGATGGGCGGCGTGATCGTCAACCGCTATTTCGGCGCGTACCGGGCGAAGACCGCGCCGGGGGCGCGCACCTTCTCCTATCTTTTCGCGCATTTCCCGCCTTCGCTTCCGGAGGAGAAGGGGACCTTCCGGGACCGGGACAACCTTCTGGCCTGGCATTCCTCGGAGCTCTGGTACACCTTCGGCTCGCTCCGGGAGGGCGTTCCCCCGGTAAGACCCTGGACCGGGACCGATTTCCGTCTGGCCGATCAGATCAGCTCCTACTGGGCGAATTTCATCGCCTCGGGCGACCCCAACGGGGCGTGGCTTCCCTTCTGGCCCGAAAGCCGGGAGAATTTCGGATGGATGTATTTCGGAGACGCGCCCGAGGGGCACGACGGGATCGACGGGATCGACCGGATCGCCCTGGAGCTGATGAAGAGATCGGGCGGGTATCCCGCGCTGTGAAGACTAAAATCCCGCGCGATCGGACCTGGTTTTCAGCCCCCGTCCCAGGATTGACAAGCCCCCGGTTTTGGAATACAATAAAGAAAATCAGAAGGCCGCCCCGGGCGGCGAAAGGAGAAAAGACATGCTGAAAGATCTCAAAAGCACCTATACCCTCCGCAACGGCGTGGAAATGCCGGGTCTGGGCCTCGGTGTGTGGAAGGTGGAGGACAAAAACGAGCTGATCGGCGCGGTGCACGCGGCGCTGGACGCGGGATATATCCACATCGACACCGCCACCGCCTACGACAACGAGCAGTTCGTGGGAGAGGCCGTGGAGACCAGCGGCGTGAAAAGAGAAGATATCTTCATCACCACCAAGCTCTGGAATTCCCACCATCAGTACGACGAAGCGCTGCGCGCCTTCGACCGCAGCCTTGAAAAGCTCCGCACCGATTACGTGGATCTCTATCTGATCCACTGGCCCACCCCGAAGTTCGACGACTACGTGGAGGCGTGGCGCGCCCTGATCCGTCTTTACGAGGAAAAGAGAGTCCGCGCCATCGGCGTCTGCAACTTCAAGCCCCATCATCTCGAACGGCTGGAGAAGGAGACCGGCATCCTGCCGGTGATCGATCAGGTGGAATGCCACCCCCTGCTCCAGCAGACCGAGCTTCTGGACTACTGCACGAAAAAGGGCATCCGTATGGAGGCCTACAGCCCCCTGCTCACCGGGCATCTGGGCGACGTGGCCGGCTCGCTGGAGGCTGTCGCGAAAAAGCACGGCAAGACCCCGGCGCAGGTCTGCATCCGCTTCCAGATCGAGCGCGGCGTGGTGGTCATCCCGAAGTCGGTGCATGAAAACCGCATCAAGGAAAACGCCGACGTGTTCGATTTCTCGCTGGACGAAGAGGACATGAAGGCCATCGCGGCGCTGAACCGGGATCACCGCTTCCTGCCCGATCCCGACACGGCGAACTTCCGATAAAGAACGCATGGAAAAAGCGCGGCGCATCTTTCGTGCGCCGCGTCTTCTTTCAGGAGAGGAGAAAGCATGAAACGCATCGCAAGCTTTGAGGTGGATCACGACCGCCTGGAAAAGGGCGTGTATATCTCCCGGGTGGACGGGGACGCCGTCACCTACGACGTGCGCATGAAAAAGCCCAACGGCGGCGATTATCTGGGGACCGGAGAGCTTCACACCATCGAGCATCTCTTCGCCACCTTCGCCCGCAACAGCCGCTTTGCCGACAGCGTGCTCTACGTGGGGCCGATGGGGTGCCGGACGGGGTTCTATCTTCTTCTGCGCGACCGCGTCACGGGGAAGGAGGCCGTCGATCTGGTGCGGGAATCCATGGCCTTCATCCGGGATTTCGAGGGGAGGATCCCCGGCTCGTCCCGGAAGGAATGCGGAAATTATCTGGAGCACGATCTTCCCGC
>CACYBP010000378.1 GCA_902772625.1 Oscillospiraceae bacterium | reverse complement strand
GGGCAGAAGAAAAACTCGCGGGAATCGTCCAGATTTTCAAGCTTTGCCCCGCAGGCGGGGCACGTCAGTGAGATCAGTCCCATAATTTCTCCCGATCAGGAACCTGTTTCTCTCAGTATACTTGTTTTCTGTCGAAAACGCAAGAGGCAACGGCGCATCTTCTGCTCTTTTTCGATAAAAATCCCGTTCTTTCAGGCAATATCCCGTTTACAGGTCCGCGTCTTCCGGGAAAGCGCGCCTCAGCTGGTCCGGACGCCTTCTCTTTCCGAAGGCGTCAGTCTCTTTTGATATACTTTTCTTCCTCGTACTCCATCGGTCTTGCCAGAGAGAAATCCCACATGCCTTTTTTGACGGCCAGCGGCCAATCGGTGTGAAGCACGCGGATCTGTTCTCCGTCCGGCATGCGGACCGGCACCTGCGACAGCACGCCCATCTTCAGAAGGTCTTCCAGCGCGTCAGCCACGTCTTCAACCGGAACGCTGTTGTGAAGCGACACCGCGTGTACCGTGGTCTTGAAGGTGGCGTACAGAGTATCCTTCCGGCTGGATACGTAGTCCATGTTGTCGATGATCATTTTGTAGTACCGGTACCTTTTCTTCTCCTCCCCAGGAACCGGGACGAATTCGTCCGCTTCAAGCTTCAATCTTGAGCTGACGGCCTCGTCAATGCCGAATACGACGATCTTTTTCCGCTTCTTCTCTTTCAGATAGCGAAGTGCGGGGGCAAAATGCCCGTCGCCGGAGAAGAGCACGGTCACCTCCGCGGCGGGAAGGGCGTCCGGATCCTGATAGAGAGCGTCAAGCAGGATGGGCTCCGTGAATATCTTTCTGCCGTCGTCGCTCGTCCCCTGGGTATCAATGATGTGATTCGTCATGAGGCGCAGCTCGTCGACGTAGCTTCTCTGACGCTCATCTGAAAAGTCGCCGAAGCAAAAGGTCCTGATCACGTCATAGCGCGCGTTGATTCCGGTCCAGAAGGCGGCGATATCGGGCTTCATATTGTAGACCTTATAGAGCCCGGTCAGCCAGTGTTCAAAATCGATGAACACCGCCGCCTTTTCTTTTCCGGAGGTCACGGTCACGGTTTTTTCCTCAGTCTGATCAGACTTCTTTTTCCCAAACCACCGTCCGAACGCCATTTTTCTCCTCTCCTTTCCCGTTTCTTAACGTGTTTCCTTCTTCTGCCGGTCTTCCTCCTCTTCCGTCCCCAGCCTTTCGTACGCGAGGCGCGGGGAATTCCCGCGCACCCGGATCACGCCGCAGTACCGGAACCCCTCGTTTTCAAGATGCCGCTGCATCACCAGATTCTCCCCGTGCGTATCGATGCGCAGATGCCCTGTGATCCCACTGGCGTAACGAAGCGCCGCGCGCAGGATCCCGTGCGTTTTCCCGTTCCCGGCGATCCGGTGAATCGTGCCGTAGGGAGCGTCCGAAAGCCATGCCCCGTTTTCGATCACGCGATAGGTCGGTTCCTCTCCGGTGAAGAATACGAAGACGCCCGCGATCTCTTCCCGGTTCCGGAGCGTGAAAAGCCTTCTTTCACGGATATCCTCCAGAAGCAGCTCCCGGGAGGGGTATCTCTCCTCCCACTGGCGGGGATTCCCACTCTCCCGCATGAACCGCCGTGCCGAAGCGTAAATTCGCAGGATCTCCGGAAGCTCCTCTTCCCGTGCGGGGGCGACAGTCAATTTTTCCACGTTTTTCTCCTCATTTCCTTTTCTTCAGGAGCATACCGACGATCCCGGTCTGCCACCGGGCCGGGAGAAGATCCAGAAGAAGAAGTCCCGGATTCCGGTTCACCGCGTATACGTATCGCGGCCGCGCCGCGCTGAGCGCCTCATAAAGGATTTCCGCGATCCTTTCCGGCGGGATCCTTTTCGATTCCACCCGGTTTACGATCCTCCGGAAATTTTCGGCGTTCACCGGATAGAGCTTCGTCTCTTTCACGAATTTTTCAAGGCTCCTCTCCGAATCGCCCAGAAGCCCGGTGTCCACCGCGCCCGGACGGATCACGGTCACCGGATGACCCGAGAGCCAAAGCTCCATGCGAAGCGAGGAAGCGAGCTTTTCGACCGCCGTTTTGGTGATCCCGTAGATCCCGGTGAAGGGCAGAGGGTCCAGCGGGGCCAGCTCGCTTGTGGTGAAGACCACCCGCCCTCCTTTTCTCAGAAGCGGATAGAATTCCTTCGTCACGCGCCAGGCGGCGAACAGATTCACGTTCCAGATCCGCAGAAAGTCCTCCTCCGGCATTTCCAGAAGCGAATTCATGTCGTAGATCCCCGCCATATGAACGATCGCGTCGAAGCGCAATCCGGCTTTTCGGCATCCTTCCGACGCTTTTCCGATCGCTTTCGGATCGGTGAGGTCGGTTTGGAGGAAGAAAATCTCTCCGGCGTCCTCCGGCCTCCGGACGTCAAGCCCCGCGACGCGCCAGCCGCGCCTTTGAAGAAGCTTTGCCGCGGCGGATCCCATGCCGCCCGCGACGCCGGTGATCAACGCAGTTTTCATGTTTCTTGTCCCTTCCCGGCCGCTCTCCCGGCGCGCCTTACGCCTTTTCTTTCACAAGATCCGCGCGGACCGTCTCCCAGATGATCCCCGCGGCAAACCCGCTCCCCGCGGGGGACGCGTGCGCGCCGTCCGGGCCGTAGAAGGCCGGAGGGGCTCCGCTTCCTCCCGCCTTCTGCCACGCTTCGCCCACCGCGGCCAGAAGCGCGCCGTTTTCTTTTGCGATCTCCCGGTTGACCCGGTCCATTCTCTCCTGATTTTCAGGATGCGCTTTTTCCGCCCAGGTGGCGTAGATCACGGGCTTTGCGCCGGCCTCCCGGATCAGAAGAGAAAGCTCGCGCGCCGCGCGCAGGTACTCTTCGGTCTTGTCGAAGGGATGGGAATGCTCCTGAAGGATCACGTAGTCGTACCGGCCGTGGGCGACGTTGAAGAGCGTCTCCGGCTCCCTGAGATGCTGATAAAGATACCAGCCGCCGTGAGCGAGCATCGTCACCTCGGCCAAAACGCCCTCCGCCTCCGCCCGGTCCCGGACCAGAAGCGGCAGATCGTTATAATAAGAGTGGCTGTTTCCGATAAAGAGCAGTCTCAAAACCTTCTTGTTCTCCTTCATTCCCTTCCCCGTTCCCTTTCTTTCACGAGCTTTTCAAAAAGCGCCCGGCATCCGGTCTCCACGTCGCGCCAGGTCGCCCCGAAATCTCCGGTGTACCAGGGATCGGCCACGTCGCGCGGCGCGCCGGTGTGATCCAGAAGCAGGCTGATCTTTCCCCGCGGATCGCTTCCCAGGATGCGTTTCATATCGGCAAGGTTTTCCCGATCCATCCCGACGATCAGATCGTACTCTTCATAATCGCGCGGGGTAAGTCTTCGCGCTCTCTTTCCGTCCGGGGATATGCCGTGCTTCAGAAGCTCCCGCCGGGCGGGCGGATAGACCGGGTTTCCGACCCCGTCCGTGATCTCTTCGCCGGTGGTGGCGGCTGAGGCGACCGAGAAGGCGTTCTCAAGGCCCTTTTTCCGGATCAGATCCTTCATATAGAATTCCGCCATCGGCGAGCGGCAGATGTTGCCGTGGCAGACGAAAAGGATGCGCGTGACGCGCTTTGCTTCTTTCATGGCGTTCTCTTTCTCACACTTTTAGACGAGGAACCGGGCGATCTCTCCCCCGATCAGGCGGTACCCTTCCTCGATATAATGATAGCCGTCGGCGCTCCGGAGCTCCGGCCGTCCGAGAAGAGGCGTGTAAAGATCGTTCAAGGCGAGTCCCTTTTCCTCCGCAAGAATTTTCACGACCCGGTTCCGTTCTTCCACCACCCGGTTTTTGGGGTCG
>CACYBP010000377.1 GCA_902772625.1 Oscillospiraceae bacterium | reverse complement strand
CGGATCTCGGCCGCGGCGCCGATCGCGGCCGGGGGCGACGTTTCCGGATGCGTGCTCTTCGTTTCCCGGGAGGGCGAGAACTTTGATTACTGCACCGAGACCGAATCAAAAATCGCGGGCACCGCGGCAAGCTTCCTGGGAAAGCAGCTGGAGGCGTGACACAAAAAAAGCTCCTTTGCACGAGGCAAAGGAGCTTTCTTTACGTCTTTCTTTCGCGAATGCTTACAGCACTCTTGCCGGGACCTTGGCGCACTGGCCGAGCGACAGGGTGATCATGACGTCCTTGGCGTAGCTTTCGTAAAGCTCGTCGTAATCCCTGGCGCGCAGGTATTTTTCAGCGTCGATCTGCCAGGAGAGGCGGCTGTTCCCCTCGTAGCGAAGGAGGTGGACGCCGTTTTCGTCCTCGACGATCTCCACGTCGCCCTCTTTCCGGCCGTCCTGCCATGCCCAATCGGCCCACGCGGTGCCGTCGGTCTTCCGCAGATCGGGACGGAAACCGTCCTTCAGGGCAAGCTTTCTGTCCTCGCCGAGCTTTCCGGCCAGGGCGATGAAGGCTTCCGCAGTGCTGCCGTCGGCCTTATAGGAGGCAAGCGCGTCCTCCGCGGCCTTCCTGGTATCCTCTCTGGAAGCGTGGAGCACGTCGTCAAAATACACGTCGCGCACGGCGCGGCTTACGCTTTCGTCGCGTTCGGCGGCCTTGACCACGTAGATCGCAGTGTATTTGTCGTCGGTGAATCTGATCACGGTCTTATCGCCGTTCACACGGATCCCGCTGAAAAGCCAGGCGGAGATCTTGTTGTCACTGACGTAGCTGTAATCGTTGTGGATCACCCGGGCGTATTTTTCTTCGGCGGTGGCCGAGTCAAAGTTTTCGTCCAGATAAGCCTTCACGTTCTTTAAGAACCCGTCGGCGGAGGTGCAGTTGATCAGGCCTTCGGCGGTCTTCCTGGCCTCCTCCCGGAGGGAGGCGATCTGGGATTCGTCGGTGACCGATTCGGTGTCGGCGTCCACGCTCAGGAAGATGCAGTCGGTGCGCAAAAGCAGCTGGTAATAGTTGTTCGCAAACTTTTCCACCTGGGTCTGGTCGTAACTGAAGCTTTCCTGCATGGAAAGATGCTCGTTTTCGGCGAGAACGTAGAATTCCTTCGCCCGGCGCACGTCGTCCAGATTGACGCCGCGGCCGTAGCGGGCGGCCAGGTATTCCTTCACCGATTTTCCTTCGGCGGAGGCGGCCGACTCCAGATCGGCGATCTCCCGGTCGATGCGCAGATAATCCAGGTCGGAAAGTCCGTGCTCGTTGGAATAGGCGGCCTCGGCGTAGACCAGATACTCTTTGGTGTTGCGGAGACCCATCTCCAGGAAGTAATCGAACCAGGTCTTGCTTCCCTCGAAGATCTGCTTGTCCAAAGGCTTGGTGATATCGAAATTGCGCTCGGCGTACAGATCCGGGTTCGCGCTCACCTTTTCATACATATTCTCGTACATCAGGTAAGCGAGCATCGCGTTATCGACCTCGAAATGTTCGGAGGAAATACCCACGGTCCCCCGCACGGTCGCGCCGGAATCGGCCACGATCGCCCAGATCACCGCGCCGGCGATGACCACGGCCAGCAGCACGATGCACGTGATCAGGATCTGCTTTTTCTTCTTGCCGTCCATGGACTGCTTTTTATTCTTCTGCTCCTGAGCCAAGTATGATCCATCCTTTCAGGGGACTTTGATCCCCGGTCGGTCTCGGCCGACCGGCTCTGTCTCGCGGGGTCTTCAAGACCCACCTAATTACTATAACACATTTTTCACGGTTTGTCACTATTTTTTTATCAGGGTTCACGGCATTCTGCCCAAAGCACCGGTTTCCGCGGCTTTTTGCTTTATTCCGGAGGCGGAAAAACGCCGTCCGGGGATCAGATAAGCTCCCGGAGCGCCTCGGTCGCCGCGCGGAAGGCCGTGCGGGCGTCAGGGTAGGCGTAAGAGCCGACGCCGCTTCTCTCTCCCTCGCGTTCCAGAGCCGAAAGGCCCTTGAACACCGTGAGGTGCGGCTCCAGCGTCAGGATCTTCCCGCCGAGCTCCCGGTAACGGCCGAGAAGCGCCGGAAGGTTCCCCGCGCCTTTTCCCGCGGGCACCACGTTCCCGGAGGGAAGCGCGTCCTTGATATGCATGTACCGGACGTATTTTTCGACCTTGTCCCAGGCGGCCAGGGTATCCTCGCCGGTCTGGATATAGTTGGCGGGATCGTAGACCGCGCCGATTTCCGGAAGGCTTTCGTGGATCACCTTCACCCGGTCGGCGACGTCGCCGTAGATCCCCTTCTCGTTTTCATGACAGAGGAGAATGCCGCTTCCCTTTCCGGCCTCGGCGAACCGTTCCATCCGCATCAGGACCTCGTCCCGGAAGATCTCCGGGTCCTCTCCCTCCGGGATATAGAAGGAGAAGAGGCGGAAGGCCTTCGCGCCGAGGATCCTTCCCAGCTCCAGCGTATGGCGGAAGAGATCGAGGTGCGGAGCAAAGGGATCCCGGATGCCGATCTTGCCGATGGGAGAGCCCACCGACCAGACCCCGAGTCCCGCGTCCCTGAGGCGGCGGGCGACCTCCCGGGCCTCGCTTTCGGTCAGAGCCGTGACGTTTTTCCCGTCCACGCCCCGGATCTCCAGAAGCGGGATGCGGTTTTCCCGCATGGCGTCGATCTGTTCGGAAAGAGCCGCGCCCGCCTCGTCGGCGAAGGCGGCAAGAGTGAAGCCGCTCATTTTTTACACCCCCGAATAGGCGGAGAAGCCGCCGTCCACCGGCAGGACGACCCCGGTCACGAATCCCGCGGCGCGGCTGTCGGTGAGGAAATAAAGCGCTCCCACCAGCTCCTCGGGCTTGCCGAAGCGGCCCATGGGGGTGGCGCGAAGGATCTTTTCGGTGCGCGCGGTGGGCGTTCCGTCCGGGGTGAAAAGCAGCGCCCGGTTCTGCCCGGTGACGAAAAAGCCCGGCGCCATGGCGTTGACCCGGAT
>CACYBP010000376.1 GCA_902772625.1 Oscillospiraceae bacterium | reverse complement strand
AGACCAGCCTTTCGGTGGGAAAAAAGAAGGTCTGGTAGACGAGAAGCTGTTCCACGAACTGCTGCTCGCCCGAAAGAAGATCGAGCCTCACGTTTTCTTCGCGCAATAAGATCCTTTCCTCGTCTCCGATCAGAGAGGTGGATTCCACCGTTTTGGGGAAGACGCCTTCCTCGTTTCCCAGAACGATCAGGCATCTGGGCGCCCCGGTGCGGGTGCGTCCGGCCTCTCCCACCGTGACCTGGTCGGCCCGGCCCGGGATGGCGCCGACCTTGATTCCCGAAAGCATCAGGCGAAACATCCCCAGGAATTCGTCGGTGCGGTATTCCCGCTCCCCCGCGATCAGAACGAACTGATCGAGAAGGTCTGAAAAGACGTCCCAGAGCTGGTTCCATTCAGCGTAGGCGCGTTCGTCTCCCCGGGCGAGGGCTTCTTCGGCCTTTTCTCGTGTGATCCCGTCCAGCCCGGCATCTTCGGCATAGCGATAGAGGGCCGCGGCCCTTTCCCGGACCGTGCCCTTCATGTTTTTCTTCAGGGTCGAAAGCGGCCCCATGATCTTTTGCCGCATCTCTTCCAGACGGGCAAGCGTCCTTTCGGTCTTTTCGTCGAAATCCCGGAAAAAGCCGTCGGGATGCGCTCTCCAGGCGCCGGGTTCCATCCATTTGCTTCCGCGGATATTCCACCGGAGCACGTAGTATTCCAAAACGTCGAGATCGTCCTGCGGAAACCCGGTCATCCCCGTTTTGAGAAGCACCAGCATGCTCTCTCTGGAATAGGATTCCTTCACCGCCTCCAGCGCGGCCAGAAGCGCCGCGAAGAGGGGCTTTGAGGAGACCGGAACGCTCTGATCCATATAGACCGGGATGCCCGAAGCGCGGAAAACCGATTCCAGCTCCCCGGCGTAATCCTCGTAGGTGCGCGTGATCACCGCCATATCCCTCCAGCGGTAGCCCTCCCGGCTCCACGCGATCAGCGCGTTCGCCGCGGCCAGGCACTCCCTGCGTTTGTCGGGAAGCCGGAGAAGCGCAACGGCGCCGTCCCGTTTCCCTCCGAAGGGACGCGGCCGCGTCCGGAAGAGGTTTTCCTCCAGATAGGAAAGCTCTTCGCTTTTGAATTTTCGCGGAGATGGAAGGGCGATCTCCTCCAGCGGGATCGAAAAGCGGCGGGCAAAAGACAGGAAATGCCGCCGGATCTCGTAGGTCTTGAAAAAGAGGTCGTCGGCGGCGTAGTCCTCCCGCGCTTCGTCCATCATAAGCGACACTGTGACCTCTTTCGCGTCCAGGATCATCTTTTCGATCACGGCGTATTCCTTCGGTGTGAAGCCGTTGAAGGAATCGATCCAGATGCGCTTGTTTTTGAAATACCCGGTCTTTTCCGCTTTTTCCAGCATCGCGTCGTAAAGGTCGGCAGGATCCGAAAGCTCGCCTTTTAGAAAGCCCTCGTAGACAGAATAGATCGCCGAGAGGTCCCGGAGCTTGTCGCCGTGTGAGGCGGGTATCTTTTCCGCCGCGCGGAAAAGCGCCTCCGGCGTGACGTTATAAAGCTTCAGTTCGTTGACCGCCGAGAGCAGTCTTTGTATGAATTCGGGGCGCATGGAAGCCCTGCGGTAGACCCGAAGGAGGTCGGATACGTCCTCCTTGGCGTTCCGCAGGAGCAGCATACGCCCGTTGTCGTCGATATATCGGTCCGCAAGACCGCCGCCCTCCTCGAAGATCCGGCCCGCCAGGGTCCGGAAGGTCAAGGCTTCGGCATACAGCGGGGCGGTATCGCCTCCGGTCTCGGCCAGCATCCGTTCGGCTGTATGGGAGGCCTGCGGCGGCACCAGAAGGATCGCGCCGGGTTCCTTCTTTTCCACCCTCTGGCGTATCTCCTCCAGGATCCTTTTGGTCTTGCCGCTTCCGGTGCGGCCGGTCAGCAGTCTGAGCATTCTTGACTCCTTTATTCCCGCATGCCTTCCCGGATCGCCTCGATCCATTCCAGCACCCGGAATTTGAAGCGTATTTTCAGATCGTCGGTCTCCTCGGTGAGAACGACTCCCGATTCGATCAGGTCCCCGTCCGGTTCCATCCCGTAGCAGAGCGGCGGAAACAGGACGCACCACCAGTTCTTTCCCCGCCCCTCCCCGAGCCTGACGGTCACGGCGGTATATTCCCCGGCGGGCAGCGCGAAATCCCGGTAGGACGAAGCGGGGTACCCCACCTTGCCGATCGAAATTTCCGACGTGTAGCCCGCGTCCTCATTGTCCAGAAGGGCGTCAACCTTCTCCTTCAGGACGGTTTTTCCCTCAAGAAGGGCCAGCAGCGCCTCGTCCCGGCTCTGATAGCCCTCCGCCGCGATCTCCTTCAGAAGAAGATCGCGCACCTGAAGCTTGATCCTCTGATCCTTTTCCAGATCGCCCGCGGCGATCACACGCAGTCTTATGACTTTGCCTGCAAGCTCTTCCTGTCCCGCCGCGGCGAAGGCCGCGAAGCTTGAAAACACCGCGAGGAGCAAAAGAAGAGCCAGCATCAGTTTCTTTTTCACCGGATCACTCCCTTTCGCGGAGCGAAGACGCGGCTCCGCAAGGAAAGCCTAACCGGTTTCGGCGGGATTTATTCTGAAACCGTCTTCTCCGGCGATACGCAGAAGACGTCGCAGTGCCTCTTTTTCAGAAGCTTCGCGGCGCGCGCGGCTGCGCTTCTTTCCCGGAAGAGGCCGAACACCGTCGGGCCGCTTCCGCTCATGGAAGCTCCCGCGGCTCCTGAGGCGCGCATGATCTCCTCGATCTCGCCGATCTCGGGGTATTCTTTGCCGGCAACCTCCTCCAGATGGTTGGAAAGGAGCCCGCCGATCTCTTCAAGATCTCCTTTGCGCAAGGCGCGGAGCATTCCCACGGTATCCGGGTCTTTTGCGGGGCGGATCGCGTCGAAGGCGCGGTAGGCCGCCTCGGTGGAAATGCCGAACGCCGGTTTCACCAACAACACGGCGCAGGCGGGAAGTCCCTTGACCGGCTCCACGATCTCGCCCATACCCCGCACTCTGGCGGCTCCCCCCGCCAGACAGAAGGGAATATCGCTTCCCGCGGGAAAGGCGAGCCTCTGCATCTCCTCCAGAGTAAGCCCCGCCGAATAGAGCTTGTTCAGCCCCTTCAGCACCGCGGCTCCGTTTCCCGAGCCTCCGGCAAGCCCCGCGGCCACAGGAATCTTTTTGGTGATGAGGATCGAGGCGCCGCCCCGGATCCCGGTCTCCCGGAAAAAGATCTCGGCCATTTTATAGGCGATGTTGCGCCGGTCCTGGGGCAGATAATAGAGATTGGTCTCCACCCGGATCCCGTCGGCCTTTTCGATGCGGACCGTATCCGAAAGCTCCACGTTCTGCATCAGCATGTCCAGAAGATGGTATCCGTTTTCCGCCCGTCCCGTGATCGCGAGAGTAAGGTTGATCTTTGCTTTCGATGCAAGCTCCATCACGTCAGCCATGTTTCGGGTATTTCCCCTTTCTTATCATATCGATGGCTTTTTCGGGACAGATCTCATGGCAGCAGTAGCAGCGGATGCATTTGCCGATATCCACCCGGAAGCGTTCCTTCCCCCGCGAGATCGCCTTTGCGGGGCAGATGCCCGCGCACCGTCCGCAGGATACGCAGCGCTCCGAAATATAAGGGTACGCCCGGGTCAGATCCTCCACCGGGTAACGAAGTACCCCCGGGAGCAGCCCGATCAGGCTCTTCTTGTCCCCCGGGAACTGATACGGTCTTCCGCCCTTCCAGCTGTCGCCCTCCACCGTGAGCGAGGAGACCGACGAGGGGGCGAGCTTTCTTTCGATCGCCTCCCGGAGGATCGGCGCCTCCTGGGCCCGGATCCCCATGATCGAAGAAGCCAGCACGTCGGAGGCGAAGGGGTCGTCCGACGCCAGAAGCAGGCCGGTCCTGACCGGCGTTCCGCCGGAGGGGCCCTCCCCCTCCATCCCGACGATGGCGTCGGTGATACTGAGGGCGGGCGAGATCGCCTCCGCCAGATCGCAGATCATGGAGGCAAAGTCCTTTTTGACCGGGAATTCCCGGTGCATCATCGCCTTGTGAAGCCCCGGGATCGTGCCGAACAGGTTCTTCACCGCGCCGGTCATCTTCATCAGGCCGTGGGTCTTGAGCTTTGCGACGTTCACGATGAGATCGGCCTTTCTCACCGCGGAGAGGATCAGAAATTCTCTTCTGGTCTTCCCCCGGGGAGCGCTTATCTTCTCCGAAGAGCAGTCGTAATTCAATTCAGCGCCGCTTTCCTCCGCGGCCTTTTTCATGCCGGTGACCTCGTAGAGCTTCTGAAGCGAGGAGGGCGTGACGGGTCCTCCTCCGCTTTCGACGATCAGGGCCTTTCCGCCCCGCCTTTTTACGGCCCGGCACACGGCGCGAATCACCGCGGGATGAGTGGTGGAGGCGTTTTCAGGCGCGCGGGCCAGAAGCAGATT
>CACYBP010000375.1 GCA_902772625.1 Oscillospiraceae bacterium | reverse complement strand
CCAGCTCCGACGGAAGCGTCAAGATGAACGACCTGATCAAGCTTCGCAACCACATCCTCGGCGAAAAGCCGATCGTACAGTAAGCTTTGCCCCGCATGATCGGAGGAATGACGATGAAAATACTCAAAAAGCTTTTGCCCGCACTTCTTGCGGTGTTGCTGATCCTGCCCCTGGTCCCGGTGAAGGCCGACGCAGCCTCCTGCAAAGTCAATGTTTCCGGCGCCACGGCGGAGGTCGGGGATACCTTCTCGGTGAAGGTGTCCATCGGTGAAAAGGTCGCCGGCGTGGATATCACCCTCAGCTACGACGCCGACGCCCTGACCTATTCCTCCGGTTCGGGAGGCGTGGGCAACCTGAGCGTCAGCGGCGGGAGCGGCAAGGTCCGCATTTTCGATTATTATGCAAGCGGCGACGGCTCTTTTTCCTGCACCCTGACTTTCAAGGCCAAGGCGGCAGGCAAGACCACCCTGAAGGTGGTGCGTACCGATATTTCCGACGGCGGCGGCGATTCCATGACCGTGTCGGCCGGTTCCTCCTCCATCACGGTGAACGAACCGAAGGTCGCCTCGTCGGACGCCTCGCTTTCGTCGCTCACGATCTCCCCGGGAAAGCTTTCCCCGGCCTTCTCGTCCGACGTCACCTCCTATAAGGCCAACGTGGAAAACAAGGTCAAAAAGGTCACGGTCAGCGCCAAGGCGCGGGACGGAGCGGCTAAGGTGTCGGTATCCGGAAACGAGGATCTTTCGGTGGGATCCAACAAGATCACGGTGAAGGTCACCGCCGAGGACGGAAGCACGAAAAGCTACGTGATCACCGTCACGCGCGCCGAGGCCGAAAAAGAGAGCGAGAAGGAGACGCAGAAAGAGACAGAAAAGGAGACCCAAAAGGAAACCGAGAAGGAATCCGCCTCAGAGACCGCGTCGGAGACCGAACCCGCCGAATACCGTCTGATCAACGCGGCGGGGGAGGAGCTGGAATTCCGGCCGAGCCAGGGCGCCTCGCTTCCCGCGGGCTTTGCCATGAAGACCCTGAAGGACGGAGAGGGAGAATACACGGGCTTCGTTCTTTCAGAAGACGTCCTTCCCCTGGTCTACGGACGGCTCGGCGGCCGCACCGCGGCCTATTACTTCTGGGATGCCGGGAATAAAGCCCTGACCCCTTATCTCACGGTCACGGCGGGCAACAAGACGCTGCATCCTCTGGCCGTCGGCGCGTCCTACCGCATGCCGGAGGGATATGAAAAGACCGAAGCGGCCCTCAGCGGACAAAAGATCCCCGCCATGAAGGAAACCGGCGATCAGAAGGGCACCCACTTTCTTGTCGATACGGTGAACCAGGATGGCGTGCGCGCCTTATATCAGATCGATCCGGACGATGAAACGCTCCAGCGCTTCGCTTTTTACGAGACCCCGGAGGAGTCCCGCTCCACCGAGGAACTGAAAACCGTCACCGACGAACGCGACGCCCTCCTGGCCGAGAAAAAAGAACTGGAGGAGAAGATCGAAAGCGTCTCGGCATCGGTCGGCGAAAAGGACGAAAAGATCGCTTCTCTGACCGGGGAAAAGAACGCCCTTGCAAGCCGCGCGGAAGAGCTTGAGGGAAACGTGAAGAGCTACCGGAATTACGCCTTCATCCTGGTGGGCCTCGCGGCGATCTTCGCGATCATCATCACCACGCTTCTTCTGGTCCGGCCAAAGAATAAACAGTA
This sequence comes from Oscillospiraceae bacterium, assembly GCA_902772625.1. Taxonomy (GTDB): domain Bacteria; phylum Bacillota; class Clostridia; order Oscillospirales; family QAMX01; genus RUG11797. The sequence goes on along the minus strand of CACYBP010000375.1, from coordinate 2,012 downwards.
AAGAAGAACGCTTTCCGGGCGAGGCCTTATCGGGCTTCGCCCTTTTCTCTTTTCCCGGGAAAGATGAGAATTCAACCTTGAAAGAAAGCGCCTCCTATGGTATAATCTTGATAATTATCAGGTTTCACGGAATCCCTGAAGACGCGTAAAAAAAGACGCGCCCGGAACGAAAGACCGGGCGCCTGAACCGAAGATAAAGGACGGAATGAACAAAGTGGAAAACAACGAAAAGCTTCTGAAGCAGCTTGAAAAAAACGGCCGTATCACCGGGGAACAGCTGGCCAGCGTCCTCGGCGAAAGCGCCGAGGAGATCCGCGACACCATCGCGGAGCTGGAGCGGGACAAGGTGATCGTCGGCTATAACGCCCTGATCGACTGGGACAAGACCGACCGTGAGCTGGTGACCGCCCTGATCGAGGTCAAGGTTACCCCCCAGCGGGGCGACGGCTTCGACCGGGTGGCCGCCCGCATTTATCAGTATCCCGAGGTCACCAGCGTCTATCTGCTTTCGGGCGGATTCGACCTGGTGGTCATGATCGAAGGGAAGACTCTGAAGGAGGTGGCGCACTTCGTGTCCTCGAAGCTTGCCACCATCGACGCCGTCACCGGCACGGCCACGCATTTCGTCCTGAAAAAATACAAGGACAAGGGCGTCCTGTTCGAGGAGGATCCCGAAGAGGACCGCCGCATCGTGGTGATCTGAGCCGGAGGGGATACGCGTTATGAATCTGAAACAAAACATCAATCCCGTGATCCGCGACCTGAAACCGTCGGGGATCCGCAAGTTTTTCGATCTGGCGAATTCCATGGACAACGTCGTCAGCCTCAGCATCGGCGAACCGGATTTCGCCACCCCCTGGCACATCCGGGACGTGGGCATCTATTCGCTGGAAAAGAGCCGCACCCACTATCTTTCCAACTCCGGCCTTCCAGAGCTGCGGGAGGAGATCGTAAAGTACGCCGCGCGTCGCTTCGGCCTGACTTACGCTCCGGAAAACGTGCTGGTGACCGTGGGCGGCAGTGAGGCCATCGACCTTGCCTGCCGGGTGCTGCTTACCCCCGGGGACGAGGTGATCGTGCCCGAGCCGAGCTTCGTCTGCTACGAGCCGCTCTGCCGGATGGCGGGTGCGAAGGTCGTCCGGCTCCGGACGAGGGCGGAGGATGAATTCCGCGTGACGCCGGAGGCGCTGGAGGCCGCGATCACGCCGAAGACGAAGCTTCTGATCCTTTCCTATCCCAACAATCCCACCGGCGCGATCCTTCCGAAGGAGAACGCGATGGCTCTGGCTGCGGTGATCCGGCGGCACGGGTTTTTCGTGCTGTCCGACGAGATCTATGCCGAACTGACCTACGGCGGGGAAAGGCACTTCTCCCTGGGCACCGTGGAGGATATCCGGGAAAGGGTCCTGGTGGTCAACGGCTTTTCCAAGGCCTACGCCATGACCGGCTGGCGTCTCGGGTACGTGATGGGCGACGCTTATCTCATCAAAATGATGACCAAGCTCCACCAGTTTGGCATCATGAGCGCGCCGACCACCAGCCAGTACGCCGCCTGCGAAGCGCTTCGCGAGGGAGACGACGATATCGCCTCCATGCGCGAGGAGTACGACGATCGCAGAAGGATCATCGTGGACGGTCTGCGCACCCTGGGACTGGGCTGCTTCGAGCCTACGGGCGCTTTTTACGTCTTCCCGGAGATCGTTTCCACCGGGCTTTCCTCCGAAGAGTTCTGTGAAAAGCTCCTGCGGGAGGAACGGGTTGCCGTGGTGCCCGGAAACGCCTTCGGCGAATCGGGCGAAGGCTTCGTGCGCATCTCCTACGCCGCGTCGCTGGAGAATATCTCCAAGGCTCTGGAGCGGATGGAGGATTTCCTGAAAAAGATCAGAGGATGAATCGAGAGGAGAGAAGCTGACAATGGCGTCGGTTCTGGTGAAAAAAGTCGCCCGCTACGACGAGGCCGCCGTGGACGAAGCCGTGGAAGAGGCGTTTTCCCGCTTTCTTCCGGGTTCGCT
>CACYBP010000374.1 GCA_902772625.1 Oscillospiraceae bacterium | reverse complement strand
CCCAGAGTTCCGGTGGCCAGAGCGTAAAAAAGCGACCCGAAGGACCGGGAAAAGCCGTAATTATACCCGACTCCCCCGCTGCTGATCCGGACGCTCCAGATATCGATGATGTACTGAAGGGTCTGGATGGTGGCGGAAAGAACCAGAAAAGTGACGGCCAGAAGCGGGAAATTCGTCTTTCCGAAATAGATCAGAAAAGAAGCGGCCCCGCCGGTGAGGAACATACCGATAAAAAGCGGCTTGATCCGGAGAAGCCGGTCGCAGATGCTTCCCACCAGGGGCTGCATCACAAGATTCGCCACCGTCACCCCCGTGAGGATCACGCCGCATTCGAAATCGTCGTACCCGAAGGAGGCGCACATCCTGACAAGGAAAGGAAAGATGATCCCGTAGGACATCCAGTAGGTGCCCTGCAGGAAGCCGAACACCCAGTTCATTCTGCTGCTTGTCATATTACGCTTGGATCTCTCCTTCCAGGATCAGGGACGCGAGCTCCTCTATCGAGTGTACGATATACCGAGCGGCGGTATTTTCAGGCAATACCTTACGGAACTCGTCGAAAAAGAGGGCGTCCGCTCCCCCGCCGACGCCGGCCAGGGCGTCCAGCTCCCGGTCGCCCAGCATCAGGGCGTCCCCGGAAAACCCGCAGGTCTCCTTCAGATAACGCATCCCCGCGGGATCCGGTTTGGAAGGAAAGCCAAAGGTGGAATCCACGATCAGGGCAAAGGAATCCTTCATGCCGTATTTCTCAAGATAGACCGCGGCCAGGCCGTCCCGGTTGGTGAGGAGATAGTTTTTCCCGCCCCGGAGGACGATCTTTCGCAAAAGCTCCGGGATCCCCGGATAGGGGCAGGTGACCGGAGGCGCTTCCAGATCGTTTTCGTAAAGGCGGAAGCGAAGCTTTTCTTCATCGGTGAGCGCATATTCCCGGAAGGCGTGGCCGATCGAAACGCGAAGGGCGCGGTAAAGGGCGTCCTCCGGTTCGTCCCGGCCGAACTCCCGGAGTGTCTTATATAAGGCGCGGGCGGTGTGCGGATAGCTGTCGAAGAGCATCCCGTCGAAATCCCATACGAAATGCCGGTATTTTTCCATGAATTTCACGGCGGTCCCCTCACAGAAGCAGCGTCAGGGCGCCGCGGCGGTTGACGATCTCCACTTTTTCCGCTCCGGCGTCATACTCCCCGTCCAGAGTCCAGGGGATCTTCTCCCCGGAAGAAAAAGTCAGCTCCGGCGCGTGCAAAAGCCTGATGGCGCCGCATTTCAGCGTGCGGTTCTTGACGGCGCGGACGATGCCGAGAAGCTCCTGAAGATTCTTCGGGGCGCGCACCAGGGCCACCTCGAAAAGCCCGTCGGAAAGATCCACAAGGCTTTCCTCCAGCTTCACGATACCTGCGATGCTTTTCGAGTTGCTGACGGATGCGAAGATCCAGTCGTCTTCATAGTTTTCTCCCCCGATCCGGAAGGAGGCGCGGAAGGTACGGATATCGTTGACCGACCGGATCCCCTCCAGGACGTAGGCAAAATGCCCCAGCGCGTTCTTGGCGGCCTGCGGCGTGCTGTAAGAGGCTTCCGTAAAGGCGCCGAAGGAGGCGACGTATAAAAACCTTCTTCCGTTGAAGCTTCCCACGTCGATCTTTCTTTCGGTGCCCGAAAGGATCTTTTTTACGGCCTTCACCGGATCCAGAGGGATCCCGAGGGAGGACGCGACGTCGTTGCAGGTCCCCGCCGGGAGATAACCGAGCGGCGCGCGCTTTCCCTCTTCCAGCTCCTCAAGGCCGCTGGCCACCTCGTTGAGGGTGCCGTCCCCGCCCGCGCAGATCATCAGATCGGTGCGGGCCGAGTATTTTTTTGCGTACTTTTCCGCGTCTCCCTTCGCCCGGGTGAAGTGCACCACGGTCTCGTAACCCGTGTCGCTTAAGAGCTTCAGCGCCTCGTACATGCGCTTTTCATGGCGAACCGTCCCGGTATGAGGATTGATGATGACGCGCGCGATTTTCATACGATCTATTCTCCTGAGATCAATCTTTTTGCTGTGCGGGCCCGGATCTGTCCGGTCCCGTCCGTGCCCGGCAGAGAATGCATTCCCCTTTACCGGGTGTAAAGTGTTATTGCTTTCATTCGGCTTTCCAGGCCGGTTTTGCGGTATTGCGGCCGTAAAGCT
>CACYBP010000373.1 GCA_902772625.1 Oscillospiraceae bacterium | reverse complement strand
CTTTTGCGGGAAACGGGAGAGCCGCAGGCAAGGGAATGCTATTACAGATCGCTCGGGATGCTTGCGAGGGAGGATTTCGACGCCTATTGCCTCTTCCTGGAAAGGGACCGGGCGGTGGAAAGACAGTTTTATCTGCCGCGGCGACGGCAGCTGAAGCCGGTGGCCGAGGCCCTTGAAAGGCTCGCCCGGAGGGAGACCGAGCTTCTCACGGTCTCGCTGCCGCCGGGGGTGGGGAAGACGACGCTTGCGGTGTTCTTCCTGACGTGGCTTGCCGGAAAGGAACCGGAAAAGCAGATCCTCGGCGTCTCCCACAGCGCGGAATTCCTGAGGGGGATCTACGACGAATGCCTCCGGATCCTGGAGCCCGGGGGCGAATACGCCTGGCGCGAGGTCTTCCCCGGCGCGGGGCCGGTCCGGTCCAACGCCAGAAGCCTGCGGATCGACCTCGGGAGGGAAAAGCGGTTTGAGACCCTGGAATTCACAGGGGTGGACGCCAACAACGCCGGCAAGGTGCGGGCCACGGGGCTTCTCTACTGCGACGATCTGGTGGCCGGGATCGAACAGGCGACGTCGGAAGAGCGGATGGCGAAGCTCTGGCGGCAGTACGCCGCCGACCTCCGCCAGAGAAAACAGGGGGACCGGGTGCGCGAGCTGCATATTGCGACGCGATGGTCGGTCCGTGACGTGATCGGGAGGCTGGAGGAGATCAGCGGAGAAAGAGACAAGGCGGAATTCATCCGCATCCCGGCTCTGGACGGCGAGGGGAGATCCAACTTTGACTATCCCTTCGGACTGGGGTATTCCGCCGAGACGCTGAAGCGGCAGAAGGCCGTGATGGACGAGGCCTCCTGGCGCGCTCTCTATCAGGGGGAACCGGTGGAACGGGAAGGTCTCCTGTATCCCGCGGAGAGACTTCGGAGATTCCGCTCGCTTCCCGCAGGGGAACCCGACGCGGTGATCGCGGTGTGCGATACCAAAGCCACCGGCAGCGATTACTGCGTGATGCCGGTGGGATATCTCTACGGCGAGGACTGCTTTATCGCCGACGCGGTGTGCCGCAACGACGATCCCATGGCGGTGGAGGGCGCCCTGATCGGGACTCTCCTCCGGCACGGCGCGGCAAAGGCTCGCTTCGAATCCAACGCCGCCGGGTGGCGGATCGCCGAGGCGGTGAGGGAAGGCCTCCGGGCGCGGGGAGGACGGTGCTCGGTCGAGACCAAGTGGACCCGGGCAAACAAGGAGACCAGGATCCAGGTGGAGCAGCCATGGGTCCTTGCCCACTGCCTTTTTCGGGACGGGGAGAGCCTTCAGGACGGCCGGTGGAGCGAATACCGCGAGATGATGCGCCAGATCACCGGCTATTCCCTTCGCGGAAGGAACCGTCACGACGACGCGCCGGACGCCCTGGCCCAGCTTTCCGATTTCGTCCGGAGCCTGCGCGCGCCCCGCGCCGCGGTGGTCCGAAGACCGTTCTGATAAGAGAAATAAAAGAAAAATAGGCGAAAATAGCAAAATATATCCGATAACTATGAAAACTATAAGGCCGGACGGGCACTGCGTATTTATGCAGACCTCCGGCCGGGAAAGAAGGCGAGGAAAAGATGGAAAAGATCAGCGGCCTTTTCGGAAGACGGAAGATCTTTGCCGAAGCGGAAAGGATCACGCCGGAAAACGTGGTGGAGGAGGTGAACCGCGCCTTTCTTCTGCACGGAGAAAACCTCCGGGAGGAGGACTACCTCTACTGGTACCGGCGCGGCGTCCAGCCGATCCTCGGGCGGAAAAAGGAGATCCGTCCGGAGATCTGCAGCAGGATCGTGGTGAACAACGCCGAAGAGGTGGTGACCTTCAAGAACGGCTATTTCCTGACCGAGCCGGTCTCCTACGTGGCGCGGAAGGACGACCGGGAGAGCGTGGAGAAGGTGCGGCTCTATAACGAATACGTATTTGCCTCGGGCAAGGCCGCGGCCGACAACACTACGGCTGACTGGTTCCATACGGTGGGCCTCGGGGTGGAGTATCTGGAGCCGGGAGGCGCCGGAGAGGACGACCCGCCGGTCAGGGTCTACGCTCTGGATCCCCGCGCGGCTTTCGTGGCGTACAGCCGCGGTCCCGGCGAGGAGCCGGTGATGGGGATCCACACCGCCCTGAAAGACGGCGCCCTTTCGGTCGACGTCTTCACGGCCGATACGGTTTACCGTCTGGCCGGTCCGAAGGAGGGGGAAAAAGGCGGAAGAACGCTTCGGGCGGAGAAGATCCTGGAGATCGCGCCGAATCCCCTCGGCCTGATCCCGCTGGTGGAATATCAGTACAACGCCGTGCGCGCCGGAGCCTTTGAAAACGCCGTCGGGCTGATGGACGCCATCAACCTGGCTGAGTCCAACCGGCTGGACGGCATCGAACAGGCGGTCCAGCAGCTCTGCGTGGCGTATAACTGCCAGTTTGAGGAGGGGACTACGGCGAATTCCATCCGGCAGGCGGGGATGCTGGTGCTTCGCTCCATCGGGGAAAACAAGGCCGATTTCAAGATCCTGGATTCTGTTCTTGACCAGACGGCGACCCAGACCACCCTGGACGATCTGTATGCCCAGATGCTGGAGAAGTGCGGCGTGCCCTCCGTCCGGCGCGAGGGCGGGTTCCTTTCGGAAAACGCCGGCGCGGTGTATCTGCGCTCCGGGTGGGCGGCGGCCGACACGGCCTGCCGCTGCACCGAGGATCTTTACCGGGAATCGAACCGCAGATTCGACCGGATCTTCCTCCGGATCCTCGGCCTGAAGGGACTGCTGGAGCTTTCTCCCGGGGAGATGAAGCTCTGCTTTCTGCGCAATCACATGGATAATCTCCTGGCGAAGACCGAGGCGGCTCTGAATATGAAGGAGCTCGGCCTGGCGCCGGAGATCTGGCTGGAGCGATCGGGCCTTTCCGGGGATCCGGCTTCGGACGTGGTGCGCTCCGAAAGGTTCCGCATCCGGAAAGAGGAGAAGGCGGCCGGGACGGGTAGCGAAGCGTAAGGGAAATCAGAGGGCCTGCCCTCTTCATTTCGGCGGAGGGAACCGCCAGAAAAAACGCAGACGGAGGCCGACCGCATTCGGCCGCGAGCGCGAGGGAACGCGCTATAGAAATATCGCAGGAGGCACGTTATGGAAGATAAGATCAGAAGGGCGGAGGAGACCGGGGAAGAGATCGCCGGGGAAAAAACGGTAGGCGAGCTGAAATCCCTTCTCTCCCGCAAAAACGCCGAGGCGGCCGCGTACAAGAAGCGGCTGCACGAGAAAATGAACGAGCAGGAGCGGCTTGAGGCCGAAAGACAGGAGGAAATGGAAAGGCTCCGGCGCGAAAACGAGCTTTTCCGAGAGCGCGACCGGGAGGCGGGCTACAGAAGCGCGCTTCTGGACGCGGGATTCGGAAAGGACGCGGCCGAGGCCCTGTCCAAAAGCCTTCCCGACGGGATCCCCGAGGCCTTCTTCGAGGAACAGAAGAAATTCCTCAGACAGAGGGAAAACGAGATCCGCGGGGAATTCCTCCGGAACCAGCCCGGCCTTTCCCGGGGAAGCCTGCCGGCGGGAGATCCCGCCGGACGGGAACGGGAGATGCTCCGGCGCGCGGCCGGTCTTCCGGACTGACCGCGCGAAAGACCCGCGGCCTTCCCTTCCCGAAGACCGGATGAAAAAAGAAAGGATGATAAACCGATGGCAGAGACTTATACGCCCCATTACACCGCCGAAAACAAGGCGGGCTCCAATCAGATCACCCTGGCGGAGGCTTTCCTGCCGGTGCTGGACGAGGTGTACCGCAAAAGCTCCCGCAGCGCGTTCCTGGACACCGCCGAAAGCCGCGTCCGCTTCGACGGCGCGGGCGCGGTCTCGGTGTTCCGCACCGAAATGAGCGGACTTGGCAATTACGACCGCAACAAGGGCTTCCTCACCGGAGACGTCACCGGGAGCTGGGAGAAGATGACCCTCGGCCAGGACCGCGGACGCGGCTTCCTGGTGGACGCCATGGACGACGAGGAGACCGTCGGGATGGCCTTCGGAAACCTGGCCGGTGAATTCCTCCGGACTCAGGTGGTCCCCGAGATCGACGCCTACACCTTCGCCAAGCTGGCGGGGACCCAGGGGATCCTTTCGGCGACTCCCGCCGATCTCACCGCTTCTTCGGACGTGCCCGCCATGATCTCCGAGGCCGAATACCAGATGGCCGAGGCCGAAGCCGGGGGAGAGGGAACCGTTCTTTTCCTGTCGGAGGACTGTTACAGACGCCTGAAGGACGGGATCGTGCGCACTGTGGAAAACGACGAGCGCGGCGTCGATCACACGGTGGAGTATTACGACGGGATGCGCGTGGTGCGCGTGCCCTCCAAAAGATTTCATACCGCCATCACCCTGCGCGACGGCGTCACCGAGGCGGAGGGTGGGTTCGTTCCGGCTTCGGGAAGCAAAAAGATCAACTTCCTGATGGTGGATCCCACCGCCGTGATCAAGGTGACCAAGCACGCCGTGCCGCGCATCTTCGCTCCCGGCGTGACCCAGTCGGCCGACGCCTGGCTTTTCCAGTACAGGATCTACCACGACGTCTTCCCGCTCCTGAACCGCGTGAAGGGGATCTATCTCCACAGCGGCGCCACGGCCGAGG
>CACYBP010000372.1 GCA_902772625.1 Oscillospiraceae bacterium | reverse complement strand
GAAAAGATGCTCTCCGCCGCCGACGACAACATGTATCTCTCCATCGCCCGGGAGCCCTTCCGCCCCTGCCGCGCCGACGTGCTTCTCTCGGGCGGGGAGCGCACCAAGATCAGCGGCGTGGAGGCCTTCTTCCTGCATACCCCGGGCCACACCCCCGGCTCCACCTCCATCATCGTGGACAACGTCATCTTCACCGGCGACACCCTGTTCCGCAACGACGTGGGCCGCACCGATCTGGAGGGAGGAAGCGAGCTGGAAATGAAATACAGTCTGCGCACCCTGTTCGATCTGGACGACGATTACATCCTCTATCCCGGTCACGGCCGTTCCACCACCCTTCTGGAGGAAAAGAGGAACAATCCCTATCTTCGCGCGGCGGGGATCCGGTAAATGAAGCTCCATCTTTCCGGGACCGACGCGGTCTATTCCATCGAGCAGATCGCCCTGACGCTCTTTCCCGAGCGCATCCCCCGCTATGCCGCGGAGCCCGATTCCGAAGGCGACCGGTCAGAGACCGTCCTGCTTCCGGGACGGGTGGAGACACGGATCGTCCTGGACGGAAGGGAAGCCCTGGGCGTATGCCCGGTGGAGGAAAAAGAGGGGAAGCGGGGCGTTTCCTACGCGGTGCGCACCTCTTTTTACAGGGCGGCCCTGTCTTTTCTCCCCCAAAAGCCCCTGTGGGGCTCGCTTTCGGGCGTCCGTCCGGCCAAGGCCTGCCTCGTCCCGGCCGAAAAGGGGGTGGAAGAAGCAGAACGCTTCCTGATCTCCCGCTACGACGTTTCCCCCGAAAAGGCCCGGATCGCCGCCCTCGCGGCGGTGAAGGCCGTAAAGATCAGAAACGGGCTTTCCGAAAGGGACGCTTCGCTCTATATCAATATCCCCTTCTGCCCCTCCAAATGCCGCTACTGTTCCTTTATCACCCGGGCGGGAGCCGATCCGGCGCTTCTGGAGAAATACGTCTCCACCCTGCTTCTGGAGCTGGAAAAGCTCCGGCGGGAGGAGGATTTCCGTCTGGTCTCCTGCTATATCGGCGGCGGCACGCCGGCGGTGCTTTCCCCGAAGCAGTTTGAAAGACTGCTTTCCGCCGTGAGGACCCTTCCCGGCGCGGAAGACGCGGAATGCACGGTGGAGCTCGGAAGGCCGGAGCTGATCGACCGGGAAAAGCTCGGCGTGCTTTCTTCTTACGGCGTGGGCAAGATCTCGGTCAATCCCCAGACTCTGGACGACCGGGTGCTCGCCCTCGCGGGGCGCGGGCACACGACGGAGGACTTTTTCAGGGCCTACGCGCTTGCGCGGGAGTATCCCTTCTCGATCAACTGCGACCTGATCGCCCTTCTGGAGGGCGATACGCCGGAGGGTTTTCTTACGGGGCTTGAAAGGCTCCTCTCCCTTTCGCCCGACACGGTGTCGGTCCATTCGCTGGCGGTGAAGCGCGCTTCGGCTTTGGAGCACGCGGGCGGCCGCGGGCAGGTGGCTCTTACCGTCGGACGCGCGGCTGAACTTCTCTGCACCGGGGGCTACGAGCCCTATTATCTATACAGGCAAAAGAATACCGCCGACGGCAGCGAAAACGTCGGCTGGGCGAAGCCGGGCCACGCCTCCCTCTACAACGTGGTGATGATGGAGGAGATCGGCACGGTCTACGCTCTCGGCGCAGGCGGCGTTTCCAAGATCTTCCGGGACGGGGAGATGATCCGCCGCCAGAATTCCAAAGATCCCGCAGAGTATATGCTCCGCATCGCGGAGCAAATCCACCCCGACAAGAAAGGACAATGACTCATGGAAGACAACAAAGATCTGTTTCAGGAACTGAAAAGCGGCGTCCGCTACGCCGCCGAAACCATCGGCACCGCCGGAAAGACGGTCTACAAGCGCTCGAAGCTGGCCGTGGAGGAAGCCGACGTCCGCCGTGAGCTGCGCGACACCCTCGCGAAGCTCGGCCGCCTTTACGTCGATCTGCGCACCGGCGGCGGCGATGACCTGAGCCCGGCCGACGAGCTGGTGGAGAAGGTCGAAGCCCTGGATGAAAAGCTATATCAGATCCGGGCGAAAAAGGACAAAGAGAAGAAGACCAAGGACTGCCCCTTCTGCGGGCGCAAAAACGACCGGGACGCCTCCTTCTGCTCCGGATGCGGAGGAGCCCTGTGATCAAGGATTTCGCCTTCCGCGACCGTTACTCCCCGGAAGATCTGAGAAGGATCGTTGAGATCCTCCGGAATCCCGACGGCGGCTGCCCCTGGGATATCGAACAGACCCACGCCTCGATCCGCAAGAATTTCATCGAGGAAACCTACGAGGCCTGCGACGCCATCGACCGGAAGGACGACGAGGCGCTCTGCGAGGAGCTGGGCGACGTGCTTCTGCAGGTCCTGTTTCACGCGCGCATCGCCGAGGAGCGCGGCGCCTTCAACCTGGACGACGTTGCCGACGGCGAGGTGAAAAAGCTGGTCTACCGGCACCCCCACGTCTTCTCCGACGTCACCGTATCGGGCAGCGACGAGGTGCTTTCCAACTGGGACGTCCTGAAAAAGGCAGAGAAAAAGCAAAAGGACCTTTCCGACGAGCTGGAGGCGGTCCCCGCCGCCTTCCCCGCCCTGATGCGGGGCGAAAAGCTTTCCAAGCGCGCCATCAAGGCAGGCGCTCTTTCCTCCTCCCTTTCCGAAACGGTGGAAGACTGCGAAAGCGCCTTCCGGACCTGGAAGGCCAACCCCGAAAACCCCTCTTCCCTGGGCGAGCTGCTTCTTTCCCTGACGCGCGCGGCGTATCTTGCCGACGTCGACGCCGAGGAAGCCCTGAGCTTCGCCTCCGACCGCTTCACGCAAAAGTATACCCATAAAAATTTAAATACAGAAAAGGAGAATACCCATGAACAAGGCTGAACTGATCGAAAAAACCGCCGCCGCCACCGGTATGTCCAAGAAGGACACCGGCGCTTTCCTCGCTTCCCTGCTCGACGAAATGACCGCCGCTCTCGCCGCAGGCGAGAAGGTACAGCTCGTCGGCTTCGGTTCCTTCGAAGTGAAGACCAAGGCCGCCCGTACCGGCATCAACCCCGCCACCCTTGAGGAGATCACCATCCCCGAGACCAAGACCGTCGCCTTCAAGGCCGGCAAATTCCTGAAGGAAAAACTCTGAGAAGCAAAAGCCATGCGCGTAGATAAATTTCTGAAGGTCTCCCGGATCATCAAGCGCCGCACCGTCGCGGGCGACGCCTGCGACGCGGGCCGGATCGTGGCCAACGGGAAGGTGGTCAAGCCCTCCTATCAGGTCAAGCCCGGCGACGTTCTGGAGATCGCGTTCGGAGACCGCATCCTGAAGGTTGAGGTGCTCGAGGTGGCCGAACACGCCGCCAAGGCCGACGCAGCCTCGCTTTACCGGGAGCTTTAAGCGCCCCGGTTCTATCCGGGATCCCCGCCGCATAGAATAAAGGGAATCAAAACCCGGAGGATGCGGCATGGATCAATCCAACGATATCATTTTGCGGGAACGCCGGGAAGCTTCGATTTCCGGCGTTCTCGACGTTCTCAGCTTCGACGACCGGCAGATCGAGGCCGAGACCTCGGGCGGCACCCTGATCCTGCAGGGAGAAGAGCTTAAGATCGACGGCCTTGACAAGGAGAAGGGCTCGCTCCGCGTTCTGGGCAGGATCGACCGGCTTGCCTACGTGGAAGCGAAAAAGAAAAAAGGCTTCTCGCTCTGGGAAGCCCTGAAGAAATGAGGACCGAGCTGCACTTCGCGCTGTCCCGCGAGCTGATGAACGCGGGCGGCGCGGCGCTCTCGGGCGGCGCGCTCTATCTGCTCTACGCCCTGTTTTCGCTGCCGCGGCGGCGGCTTCCGCCCTTTCCCGCGGGGTTTTGGGATCTTCTCTGGTGCGCGACCGCCGCGGGATGGTTCTTCTTTTACGATCTTTCCTATCTTGACGGAAAGCTCCGGTTCCCGATTTTTCTTGCGGGAGCGGCAGGATTCTTGCTTTTTCGGGAAATTTTCAGTTTTGCGGGAATTTTTCTGAAGAAAGCCTCTTCCCTTTTCCGGAAAACTCGTGTATAATGAAGCAGTATCACAATTCGCCGCCGTGCTTTCCTGCCGGCGATGAGAAAATCGAGGGAACTATGCAGAAAAGTAATCGGGACAAGACGAAAGGGAGCGGCATCCTTGCTTTATTCGGCAAGACCGTTCTGGTTTTGCTCGTGCTTTTTGCCATCGGCGGATTGGTGACCATCCGCGCCAGGATCGACAAAGCGCGCCAGGAGGTGGCGGCCCTCGCCGCCGAGGCGGATCTCCGGGAACGCACCCTGGAAGAGCTGGAGAACCGCGCCGCCGAAGGCCCCGGAGAGAAGGAGCTTCTGGACGCCGCCCACGAGAAGGGATATATCCTTCCCGACGAGCGCGTCTTTGAGGATCCCAACAGTTAAGACGCCCCCTTTACGGGAAGGAGAAAACCAGATGGAACTCAAGGTCGGCGCCGTCTGCGAAGGGACGGTCACCGGTATCACCAAATTCGGTGCTTTCGTCTCACTGGGCGAAGGGAAATCCGGACTTGTCCACATTTCCGAGATCGCCGACACCTACGTCACCGACGTTTCCGCTTTCCTGCAGATGGGACAGGCCGTGAAGGTCCGCATCATGGCCATCGATCCGGACGGAAAGATCCGCCTTTCCATCAAACGCGCGGCCGACCGCCCCGCCTCCCCGAATCGCCCCGGTCCCCAGAACCGCCCCTCCTCGTCCTATCGCGCCCCCTCTCCCCGCCCCGCTTCGGAGGAGCCG